>NZ_JAGPXQ010000036.1:0-63013 GCF_018070435.1 Micromonospora sp. C51
TGATAAGGTTACGGCGGTCATGGCGGAGGGGAAACGCCCGGTCTCATTCCGAACCCGGAAGCTAAGCCCTCCAGCGCCGATGGTACTGCACCCGGGAGGGTGTGGGAGAGTAGGACACCGCCGGACATTCTTCCCGTTCAGGGCCACCCACCAGGGTGGCCCTGAACGCGTTTCTGGATCGTGTCGGCCTGCGCACCCTTCCCCGGTCACGACGGACGCCCGATCTGCCCTAGGCTCGGTTCGTGGATGGTGTGCTGGTGTTCCTGGTGGTGATCGCCTGTCTGGCCGCGATCCTGGGCGCGCTCGCCTGGCTTGGAGTTCGTGTTCGTCGCCGCGGTGTCGGCGGCGAGATGATGGGTCCGTTCGAGGAGATCTGGCATCCGGCTGCCCATCGATCTCGTGCGGAGATCCGGGTGCAGGAGGAACGGGCGGTTCCGACGCCGTCGCCCGATGACTTGGATAAGCGGCACCATCGCGAACCCGGTCGGGCATAGCGGCAAGTTCGACGAGAGAGCCTGGACAACAAACGACCCCGCCGGCCGAGGCTGGCGGGGTCGTGACGGAGCTGGGTGCCCGGCGGACGTCAGGTGGGTTCCTTGGCGCAGATGAAGCGCGGCTCGGCGCTGTAGGTCCAGCTGAACTTCTCCCGCTTGACGACCTTGCCGTCCTTCTTGATGACCCGGAACGCGTCCTGCGTGAAGCCCTGGCTGCCGCTGGCGGGAATGCAGGTCGGCCCGGGCTCCAGGTAGACGGTCTTCGGCGAGGTGATGTTCCGCCGGGGGCCGTACTCGGTCTTCACGCTGTCCCAGATCTTCGTGCTCCACATCGACACCGTAAGCGAACTGCCGGTGTAGGAGGTGTCGATCAGAACGCCGTAGTCGGTGTTGTTGCGGAACTTGAAGTCGAGGTTGGGCCAGAAGATGGTCGACTCGATGACCGCCGGGTACCGGCTGAAGTAGTACGAGTGTGGCTTGTGCTCGACGTCCTCCAGGCCGGCGTAGTAGGAGGCGTTGAAAAGAGTCGTCGTGAATTGCGAGGTGCCGCCGCCGACGCCCGGCACCAGCTTGCCGTCGAGGATCACCGGCGCGTCACGGTAGCCCTGTGCGTAGCCGCGTTCGCCGGTGTGACCGTTCAGCGAGAACGTCTCGCCCGGCAGAACCACAGTCCCCTTCACGTCGTTGGCGATCGTCACGATGTTCTGGCTGCGCGGCGAGGAGAGCCCGCCGGTGAAGTTGGTGGTGAAGGAGGACACCTTCTCCTTGATCCCCAGGCTGCGCAGCTTCGCCGCGGTGAGCTTCGGCTCGACCGGCTTGAGGTCGGCGGAGACCGTACGACCCTCGCCGCGAGGGAGTACGGCGAGCAGGTCAGGGCCGAGGTCGCCGGTGTCGACCTGCTTGCCGGCTCGCCCGTCTACCACCTTCGGCTTGCCGCCGGAGATGGTCATCGTGGCGTTCTTCGGAGCCACCTCGACGCTGTCGAGCTTGCTTCCGAGCGCGGCCTTCAGCTTCTTGACGTCCACGCTGGGCGTGAGCTTGCCGGTCTTGTCGGCCTTGAAACGGAGGCCCTTCGCGATGGCCTCCGGCGGGATGGTGACCGAACCACGCTCGGTGGTCAGCTTGACCGGTGCCGCCACGGCCGGCTCGGCCAGCTCGGCGACCAATCGGTCCACCTCCTCGGCGGTGGTGGCCGGGTGGTTCTCGACCAGCGGAACAGTCACCGGCTGCCCGCTCAACCAGCCCTGCTTGACGGCCTCGGCGGAGTGCTCCGGGTCGATGGTGAGGGCGGGCTTCGGGTAGCGCACCTTCGGCTTGGTGCCGGAGAAGGTGATCGCCGGCATGGTCATCTTCCGGCCCTGGTCGCCCACGAGCTTCGTCAGGGCGGTCTCCAGCTTCGGCACGTCGACCGAGACAACCGGCTCGACCTCCCGCGACCCGACCAGGCGGTCCACCGCGTGGGCGTTCGTCGCGGCGGCGGCGGCCACGGTGGCGTCCACGTCGACGGTGAGCCCCACCTCGGCGGGGTTGATCTCAGCTGTCCGCTCGCCAACGCGTACCTGGATGGGGGCCTGAAGTTCGGCGGCCCGGCGGTCCAGTTGCGCCCGCAGCTCCCGCGCGGCCTCCGTCCGGCTGCGCCCACCGAGCTCGGTGCCGAGCACGCTGGTGCCGCGCGGCACGTCGCCCGCGTACGCCCAGACGGCCACCGCGCCCATCGAGCCGAGCACGGCGGTGGCCACGCCGGAGGCGAGTAGCAGCCGGAACCGGCGGGACCGGGGGCGGTCACTGCCCGGCGGGACGGGTGCCGGGCGCGCCGGCTCCTCGATCGGCCAGTTGACCGCAGCCACCTGCACCGTGGGCCGGTCGTCGGCCGGCGGGGGACGTTCTTCGCCGTACAGCGTCACAACTACCTCTTAGCGACATACCGCGTGCGGAGCCGGGGTTCCTTCTCCGGAAGAGAACCACGGTAGCCAACCAGACCACCGTCGGGGAGCCTGAGTCGGCACGGATCTCCAGTCGTGCCCGTTCGGCGTGGCGAGCATGCCGAATTATCACTCATGGTGACGGTCGGGTCTTCCGCGGGTCAGCGCCGACCGCGCCCGAACACCAGCCAGGCCATCACCACGGCAGCCAGGGTGGCGACGGCCAGCGAGCAGGTCAGCACTCCCGTCACGGTGCGTGGCGCGATCAGCGCGGTTGCCGCCGTCAAACCGGCCGTCGCCAGCCACAGCGGCGCGGCGGGCCATCGGGCGGCGGTCGCCACCCGATCGTTCACCAGCATGAACACCATCGCGTAGAGCGCTCCGACGGCCGCGAACATCGGCGCCGTCCCGGCCAGGTGCAGGTAGTCGGCGCCGCCGACGAGCCGGAAGGCCAGCTCGCCGGCGACCGCCGAACTGACCACCAGGACCGCCCCGCACGTCAGGATCAGCGCCAGTGCCACCAGCCGGGCCCGCCGATCACCCTGGGCCAACCGGGGCAGCACCAGCAGCGTGACGACCTGGGGCGCCCAGAGGGCGCCCTTGGTGAGGACCGCGCCGACGGCGTACGCGCCGGAGGCGGCCGCCGGTAGGAGTTGACGGGCCAGGATCAGGTCCGCGTACGAAATGGTGAGCATCGCCAGCGTCGCTCCGCACGCCGTCATCACCTGCCGTGCCCCCAGCCGCTGCACAGCGGGGCTCGGAACAGGGGCTGTCCCGGTCACATCGACGTCAGAGGGGCCGGGCGTGGTCGGGTCGACTGGTCGCGGGTACTCGGGCGTACTGGCGAGACGGGCCAGGAGCGGCAGCGCCAACAGGCCGGTCAGGCTGGTCAGGAACAGGCACATTTCCGGTCCCTGGCCGAGCAGCAGCCCGGCGACCAGTCCCCCGTAGCGGCCGACGGCCACCGCGACCATGGCCGCGGCGAGCCGCAGGAAACGCTGCTGCCCCTGGAGTTCTCCGAGCCACCGGCCGCTGAGCACGGTGGCGAACGTGGTGGTCGCGAGCAGCAGCGTGAGTGCCAGCGGCAGCCGCAGGGCGATGGTCAGGATCGGTGCCGCGGCGACTGTCACCCCAGCCGTGAGGGCTGCGGTTCGCAACCCGAGACGGCCGGTGTCACCAGCGCCCCTCCGTGCCCGGTGGGCGGCCACCGCGATCTGCAGACCGAAACCGGGTACCGCCGCGATCGCGGCCAGCGCGAGCACCGTCGCCAGCGCGCCCAGGTCGGCGGCAGTGAGCCGGCGCGCACCGAGCATCGGGACGACGTACGCCAGCGCATTTGTCACCACGGTCGCGACCGTGACCGCGGCACCCGCCGCGCCGAGTCGCACCCGTGCGACGTCCCTGCTCGTGGTCTGGGCCATGCCACTCCGCGTCGTGTCGGTCGTCCGCGCGGACGACCCGGCGTCTTCGGGCCGCGATCCGGTCGGGACGGCGGCCCGACCGGAAGACGGTATCGGCAGCTCGACAGTTCCGACAGCCCCGCACCGGTGGCCCCTGCCCAGCAGGCCCGGAAACGTCTAGTGTGCTGCCCCATGGCGTCGACGAAGCTGGCCCCCGCCGCGACCTCCGGACTGGCGGCGCTGCTACCTGCCCGCCTGCTGGCGGGAGCGATCCGCCGCGCGTACCCACGGGTGGAGCCGGAACTTGCCCGGCTCACCGATTTCGTTCCGGCCGGGGGCACCGCTGTCGACGTGGGTGCCTGGTACGGGCCGTGGACGGCCCGACTGCTCCGCCGAGCCGACCGGGTGGTTGCGGTGGAGCCGACCACGGCGCTGGCCGGGCAGCTCCGAGTGGCCTTCCCGCAGGTCGAGGTGGTCGAAGCAGCCGTCTCCGACCACGAGGGCACGGCCACCCTCTACCTGCCGGAGGGTGGGGCGATCGTCGGCACCTCCTCCCTGGAGGACGCGGCCCAGGGCCCTGCGGTCTCGGTCCGAAGGATCACGCTGGACTCGCTCGACCTGACCGACGTGCGTTTCATCAAGCTCGACATCGAGGGTCACGAACTACCCGCCCTGCGCGGTGCGGAGCGGACCGTCCGGCGGGACCGTCCGGTGCTGCTGATCGAGGTCGAGGAGCGGATCCAGCCGGTGGAGCCGCTGCTGGACCTGCTGACCGGCTGGGGCTATCGCGGGTACGTGCTGCCGGATCGGACGTGGGTGCCGTTGGCCGACTTCGACCTCGGTGGGCATCAGCGCGCGGCGATCGCCCGGGTGGGTCAGGGCTTCGCGCGCCGGGTCGTGTGGCCCCGCCCCCGGTACGTCAACTCGGTGCTGTTCCGGCCCGAGTGACCGGGCTGTTCGGGCCCGGGTGACCGGCGGGCGGCGGGACGCGGTTTGCCCCGCCGCCCGCCGGCTTGGGCCTACTCGGGCTTGGGTGCCGGGTTGCCGATCGCGATCTCGTTGGTGCAGAGCGACACGTCGCTACCGGCCACCGTCAGTTCGACCGCGTCCCCGCCACCGACGATGCGGAAGAAGCGCTGGTTGAGGCCCTTCTTGACGGGGAACTCGGCGGTGCCGGTGCCGAACCGCAGGGTGGCTGTGCCGTCCGCCGAGCTGAGGTAGCCGATACGGGCCACCCAGTGCCAGTCGTCCCGGGGCTCGTTGAGCGGCATCCGTACCGTCTGCCCGCTGGCGACCAGGTAGCCGCAGCCTTCCTGCGGTCCCGGCTGGATCGTGCTACCGACGATCGTAGCCACCTGGATTCGGCCGAGGGCGTCCAAGACCGAGACGTGGTCGGCCTCGTCCACGTACGTGGGACGGGTGCCGAAGGCGCGGAAGAAGCGTGACTGCAGGTTGTACGGCCAGGACAGGCTCGGTACGACGTTGTCCGGGACCGGAGCGTCGAAGAACACCGTGTCGGGCGGCGCGCTGGCCATCTCGATCCGAACGGTGTCGATGTACGACCGGCTCGACTTGACTGCCCACTCGTCGCTGTAGCGGGACGTGGTCCACACCGTGCCCAGGCAGACGGCGACGAGCATCAGGGCAAGCATCACGTTCACCGCCTCCCGGTAGCGCTCGGGCAGTGGGCCGAGCAGCCCGGGAGGAGGAGGCCCGAGCGGGTCGGAAGGGGTGGCGGCCGGTGGTCGCCGGTCCGGCCCGGTCGGTCGGTCGTCGGCGTCGCGTGGCGGTGGGCCGGCGGTCGAGGCGTCACCGGCATCCGGGGGGCTGCTGGGGTGCGGCTCGACGACCGGATCAGGGGCGCGGACGGCACCGGCCTCGGCGTCCGGCACGGAGTCGGCGACGGATGCCGTCGGCGGGGTCACGTCCGGCGCGGTCGTCGATGCCGGATCCGGCTCGGGGTCGACGGGGGCTTCGGCGTGGATGACGCCGAGCCGGGCCACCACCCGCGCGGGCCGTCCGGTCCGGACCGACTCGGCCAGCACCGACGCGGTCGGGCCTTCCGGCGGTGCTGTGGCGCTCGGCGCGGCCACGGTCTGCGGGACGCCGCTGTCCGGGGCCCGGCCGTCTCTCGGTTCCGGGAGGGCCATGGGCGCCGTTCGAGGCGTATCGACGGTGGGTGACTCGGTCGCGTCGGGGAACCGGGACGGCCGGGCCAGCCCCACCACGGCGACGCCGAGACAGATGGCGGCCACCACGACGACGTCACTGACGTAACGGGGAACGCCGCCAGCGACCCCACTGAAGGTCGAACCGAGCCGGGTTGCGGCAAGCATCGCGGCCACCAGCACCAGGTACGACCCGAGCAGCAGCCAGGCGCGTCCGGCGCGACGGCGACGGCGGACGGTCGCCACGACCAGGGCCACGAAGATCGTCCAGGCCACCCAGGTGCCGAGTTCCGGTGGTGCCGCGACCGGGGCGCCGTCTCCTGCCCCCAGCCACTGCCATGGTCCGCCCACCAGGCCCGGCACCACAGTGGACCCGAGCATCTGGGTGAGGAAGGAGAACACCTCACCGGCCGATGCCGGCCGTCGCAGGGAAGACTCCGAGTTGCCCAGGTAGGCGGCGAGGAAGCCGAGCGACAGGACGGTGAGCAACAACCACGACGGCCACCAGCGGCGGATGGTGGTCCAGATGGTGCGGAAGAAGCCGCCTTCGGCGTAGAGGGCAGCGGTGAGCAGAAAGACGAGCGCCACGACCAGAATCGCCTTCTCGAAGAAGACGAGGCCGAGCAGTACGGAGAGGGCCAGCGTGACCAGGTGCCGTTTGCGTCGGGTCTGCACATAGCTGACCTGCGCGCCCACCGCGAGCACCATGGCGATCTGCATCGGCAGCATGTTGACCCCGACCGCCCACCAGGACGTGGCCTCCAGGGTCAGCGGGCTGAACATCAGCGCCCCGAGCGGCAGGAGCAGCAGCCAGGACGGTTGCAGCAGTCGACGCAGCAGCCGGAAGAAGGTGATGCCGAGGATCGCCTGGCCGATCGCCATCAGCAGCACGTACGGCCAGTAGGCCATGCCGACGTGTTCGGTGATCAGCCAGGTGAGCAACCGACCGCCGGGCATGAGGTGGTTGTTGTAGAGGGCGAGCAGGTGCTCGACGGTCAGGTTCGACTCCGCCGCCTGCGTGATCATCACGTAGTCGTCAGCCGCCAGGAAGCCGCCGGAGGCCACCTGGGCACGCCACAGCACGCTGAGCGCGACGATGGCGAGCGCCGCCGTCCGGATCCGGTCCGTACCCAGCCAACCGGTGCGAGCGGACGCGGAGGCACTGTCCGCAGCCATCGACGTACCCTCACCAACCCGGCCCGGACGCAGCACGTCCGGCCCACCGGTCCGGTCGACCGTGAGGGGAGGTGGAGAAGGGTTCGCTGCCATGGCGGGAAGACTGCCACACCCAGGGTCGCCCATCCCATCAGGTCAAC
Organism: Micromonospora sp. C51; assembly: GCF_018070435.1. Classification (NCBI taxonomy): domain Bacteria; kingdom Bacillati; phylum Actinomycetota; class Actinomycetes; order Micromonosporales; family Micromonosporaceae; genus Micromonospora; species Micromonospora sp. C51. The sequence goes on from NZ_JAGPXQ010000036.1 coordinate 7,301, forward strand.
GGATGGTTCGGTGGTGACAGGGGAGGGTCGCCGCCGGCCGCGTACAGTGGCCGCCACCAGCGCGGTCGGTCGCCGCGCACCGGCAGTGGTGAGGTCGACGGATGCGGGAACGGCTGGTGCCGCACGCGGTGGCCGCCGCCGTGGCGGCGGTGGTGCTCGCACCGCTGGCCCTGCCCGGGTACGTGCTGCGCTACGACATGGTCTTCGTGCCCCGGCCGACGTTGAGCTGGGAGGTGATCGCCCCGGCCACGGCCCTGCCCCGGGCCGTCCCGCAGGACGCCGTGGTGGCGCTGGCCTCGCAGCTGCTCCCGGGGTGGCTGCTGCAACGACTGGTGCTGGTGGCGATTCTCTACCTGGCCGCACTGGGTGCCGCGCGGCTGGTACCGACGGAGCGGGTCGGAGTGCGGGTGGTGGCCGCCCTCGGGTACGCGTGGACGCCGTATCTGGCAGAGCGTCTGCTGATCGGGCAGTGGGGGCTGCTGGTCGCGTACGCCGCGTTGCCCTGGCTGGTGCGGGCCGCGATCGGGTTGCGTGACGCCGAGCGGGGTTCCCTGCGTCGGCTGTTGCTGGCGGTGGCGGCGTCCTCGATCACGCCGACCGGCGGGCTGCTCGCCCTGGTCGTGGTCACCGTGCTGCTGGTCGGCCGGTACCCGGGGGCGGCCCGGACGGCGCTGACCGGGGTGGGTACGACGCTGCTGTTGAACGCGCCGTGGCTGGTGGCCGGCTTCGTCAGCACGGGGACCGGCCGGTCCGACCCGGCCGGCGTGGCGGTCTTCGCCGCCCGCGCGGAGAACTGGGCGGGGCCGCTGGTGGCGCTGGCCGGCACCGGTGGCATCTGGAACGGACAGGCCACCCCGGCCTCCCGCAGCGGATGGCTGATACCGCTGGCGACGCTGCTGGTGCTGGCGGTCGCCGGGTTCGGCGTGCCGGTGCTGTGGCGTCGCTGGTCGCGGCCGGTCGTCGGTCGGCTCGGGCTGTTGGCGATCGCCTCGTGGCTGGGTGCCGCGCTCGGAGTGTTGCCCGGCGGGGCCGGTCTGCTGGGCTGGTTGGTCACCGCCGTGCCCGGCGCCGGGTTGCTCCGCGACGGGCAGAAACTGTTGGTGCCGTACGTGCTGCTGCTGGCGGTCACCGGGGCGCTCGGCGCGGAGCGGCTGTTCGGACGCCTCGCGGCCCGGTTCGACCCGGCCACCGGGCGGGTGCTGCTGGCCGGCGCGGCGCTGCTGCCGTTGGCGGTGATGCCCGACCTCGCCGTCGGCGGCGCGGGACGGCTGCGGCCGGTGGCGTGGCCGGCGGACTGGGACACGGTGGCGCGGCTCGTCGACGAGCGGCCCGGCGAGGTGGTGTCGCTGCCGTTCCAGGAGTATCAGAGCTACGCGTGGAACGGTGGCCGGGTGGTGATCGATCCGGCACCTCGTTACCTCGGCGTGCCGGTCCTGATCGACGACACTTTGCGGGTGGACGGTACTGCGGTCGCCGGTGAGGACCCGCGCGCCGCCCGGCTGCGTGAGCTGCTCGCGGCCGGCGAGCCGGTGGCGGCGGCCGGGCCCCGCTGGGTGCTGGTGCAGCGCGCCGCCGGCCCGACCCCGGACCCGGCGACCTTGGCCGGACTGCGACCGGTGTACGCCGGTGCCGAGCTGGCGTTGTACGAGAACCCGGCGTGGCGTCCGGCAGCGCGGCCGAGCCACCCCGGCCCGGTGGGCCTGGCGCACCTGTTGGCCGGAACGGTGGTGCTGGTCCTCGTTTTTTCGGGCACTGCGCAATGGTGCTACCGCGTGGTAGCGTCCCGGCACGCGAGTCCCGCGGAAGGAGAAGGTGGATGAGGAACCTGCCCGCGTTCGTCGCCGTCGGGGTACTCGGGGTCGTGCTCGGCATGCTCGGCAGCGTCGGTCTGGCGAACGTGCTCAGCCCGTCCGCCAAGGAGGCTGCCAACTCCAAGGTGAGTGAGCAGACCGAGGCCCCGCTGTACGGCACGCGCTGACCTCGAACGGCGGAAAGGCGCCCGCAGCACGCGGGCGCCTTTCCGCCGTGTCCGGGATCGACGGCCTGAGCGCGGCCGATCGAGCCGGCCGACTCAGCGGGCTGATCGGCCGGCTTGATCGGCTGGTCAGCCGGTGCGAAGGGTTGCCGCCGTGACCAGCTGGGCGAACCGGGCACCGGTCGCTGTCCAGGTGTAGCGGGCGGCATGGGACAGTGCCGCCTCGCCCATCGCCTTGCGCCGGACATCGTCGGCGAGCAGTTCCCGAACGGCCGCCGTGAACTCCTGTTCGTCATCGACGAGCAGGCCGGTCTCCGTGTCGACCATCGCCTCGGCGACCCCGCCCGCGTACCTGAAGGCCACGGTCGGGGTGCTGCGTGCGGCGGCCTCCACGATGGTCAGACCCCAGCCCTCCTTGAGTGACGGGGTGAGCGCGAGCCAGGCCGAGCAGAGCAGGGCGTGCTTCTCCTCCTCGCTGACGAAGCCGGTGAACCGTACCCGGTCGCTGATCCCGAGGGCGGCGCATCGCTCGCGCAGCGGCTCCTCCCACCACCCCTGTCCGGCCACCACCAGCTCCAACTCGGGTAGCTCCGCGGCCAGCTCGGCGACGGTACGCAGGGCGATCTCGACCCGCTTGTGCGGAACCAGGCGGCCGAGCACCAGCAGCGACGGGTTGCGGGTGCGGGGCAGGGACGGACCGGTAACCGGAGGGGTTCCGTTGGGTACCACGTCGATCCGTTCGGCGTCGACGCCGAGGGTCGCCAGCTCGGCGCGGGTCGCCTCGGAGACCGTGACGTAGCGGCACCGCCGGTAGAGCCGTACCGCGAGCCAGGATTCGATCCACCAGCCGAGCCGGCACATCCACGGCCCGAACACCACCGGCCACTGCTCCCGGTGGACGTGGTGGACCAGCGCGATGACCGGCCGCCCGGCGTAGAGCGGGGCGAAGAACGGCACCCCGTTGCAGACGTCGACGATCAGGTCCGGTCGGCCGAGACCGCGCCGGCTCAGCGGGCCCAGGCCGAACCGGCCGGCGAGGCAGACCAGCGCCGCCCGGAGGTACACGGTCATCCGCGAGCCGCGACGCAGCACACGTACGCCGGATTCGGTGGTCCCGGCCGGCCCGGCGTTGCCGTGAGCCGCACAGAGCAGAGTCACCCGGTGACCGAAGGTGACCAGTTCGGCGGCGATCCGCTCGATGTAGACCTCCGAGCCGCCGCCCTCGGGATTGGTGGTGTCTCGCCAGTTGAGGAACAGGACGTGGCGGGAGGGGGTGTCGGTGTTGTCCACGCTGCTCCTACTGGTGAGTAAGTGAGCACGATCGCGCCACCCTAGGGCGGTCCGGCCCGGCTGCGCAATGGGCAGATCTGGCGGCGACGATCCGGTAACGGGTCGTGGACGAGGGGTTTGCCGACGGGCGGAAACCTTGGCAGGGTGTGCAGCGCAACCGCGTGCGATGCCCGGTGTCTGGTGCCCGATTTCGTCGCGGCAGGTGTTGTGACCTGCGGCGGGACATCGTCCGCAGGCGTGACGAGGAGGTGAGGCGGCGGTGGTTGCCGACCGTCCCGCGCCGGCGCGCGTCCTGTCCCGCCGTTCACCGGTGGTGCTGCTCAGCGCCGCCCTGGTGCTGCTGCTTGCCGGCTGGGCGGCGGTGTCGTACATCCGGGCCGATCGGGGCACCCCGACCTGTGTCGAACAGGTCCGCCTCCGGGTGGTGGCGGCTCCGGTGATCGCCCCGGCCCTCGACCGGGTGGCCCGAGCCAACGCCGGAAGCCAACCATGTGTCTCCGTCGAGGTGCAGGCCCGGCCGTCGGCGGCGGTCGCCCGGGAACTCGCCAACGACGGCGACGTGGCCGACGCGTGGCTGCCGGAATCGACGTTCTGGCTGCGCCGGGCCCGTGCCGCCGGTGCTTTCGAGGTGCCCGGACAGGGCACGTCGGTGGCGAGCACTCCGGTGGTACTGGCCGTCACCGAGCGGATCGCGCGTCGATCCGGTTGGCCGGACAAGCGGCTGAACTGGGCGTCGCTCCTGGGTACCCGGGCGAGCACTGTCCAGGTCGGGCTGCCCGACCCGGCGGCCGACCCGGCCGGGGTCGGCGCCCTGCTCGGCGCCCGCGCACTGGCCGACGACAACCGGGACTCGGCCGCGACGGTGGCGGCCACGTTGCGTCGGCTCGCCGAGCGGACCTTCAGCCCGGCCGAGGAGGCCAGCTCGTTGACTCCGAACCAGGACCTGCCGGGTCGGGTGAGCGTCGTCGCCGCCAGCGAGCAGGCGGTGCTGGAACACAACGCGCTGGCGGCCAGCGGCAAGCTGGTGGCGGCGTATCCGGAGGTCGACGTGCCCTGGCTGGACCTGCCGTACGTGGTGCTGCCCGCCGCGCAGGGACGGGCTCGGGACGCCGGTGGCGCGTTCCTCGACACGTTGCTGACCGGCGAGGCGCGGGAGGTGTTCGCCGATTACGGTTTCCGGACCGCGGCCGGTTTCCCGCCGGCCATGCCGGAGGACGACCGGCTGCGGGCCGAGGAACGCCGTCCGGTGCCGCTACCCGCCGAGGAGACGGTCAGCGACGTGTTGACCGGTTGGAGTGGCGTCCAGCGCAGCGCCCGGATCCTCACCCTGCTGGACATCTCCGGCTCGATGGCGGCACCGGTACCGGCCGGTGGCACCCGACTCGACGCCACGGTGCGGGCTGCTCGGGAGGGTGCGGCGCTCCTGCTGGACAACAGCGAACTCGGCATCTGGGCCTTCTCCACCAGGGTCGACGGCGACCGGGACTACCGCGAGGTCCTGCCGGTGCGTCCGCTGGGTGGCCAGCGCAAACGGTTGGCCGAGGCGTTGGCCGAGATCGCGGTCAAGCCGCAGGGCGGCACCGGGCTGTACGACAGCACGCTGGCCGCGTACCGCGACGCGCGCCGTAACTGGACACCGGGTCGGATCAACCTGGTGCTCGTGATGACCGACGGACGCAACGAGGACGACGACACCATCGGGCGGGCCGACTTCCTCGCCGAGCTCAAGCGGTTGCAGGAACCACGCCGCCCCCTGCCGATCATCTTCATCGGTCTCGGCGCGGACATCGACCCGGAGGAGCTGAAGGCCATCACGAAGGTCACCGGCGGCCGGGTATTCGTCACCGAGCAGCCGGGCGGGATGCGGCGCATCTTCTTCTCGGCGCTGGCCGACCTGAGTTGCCTGCCACCGGAGTGCCGCCGATGAGGAGAATTCCGGCGCGGCTGCGCCGCTCACCCGGCAGCGGGCTGTCGATGCTGCGCCGCTCGCCCGGCACGCTGCTGTCGCTGCTGCTGCTCACCGCGATCGCCTTCGGTCAGCGGCCCGGTCAGGTCACCTTCGACACCAAACTCGACCTGGCCGCGAACCCGATCCACTTCATGGCCCGGGCGCTGCACCTGTGGAACCCGGAAGCCACCTCGGGGGAGTTGCAGAACCAGGCGTACGGCTACCTGTTCCCGATGGGACCGTTCTTCGCCGCCGGGCAGTGGCTGGCGGTGCCGCCGTGGGTCACGCAGCGGTTGTGGACGGCACTGCTGCTGGCTGCCGCCTTCTACGGGCTGCTGCGGCTGGCCCGGGCGCTGCAGATCGGCACCGAGCCGACGCGGTACGCGGCGGCGCTCGGCTACGCGTTGGCCCCGCGCATCCTCACCGAGGTCGGCGCGCTCTCGTCGGAGACGCTTGCCGCCTCGATGCTGCCGTGGGTGCTGCTGCCGCTGGTGACCGTACGCCGGATCGGTTCTCCGCGCCGGGCCGCCGCGCTCTCCGCCCTGGCGGTGCTCGGGATGGGCGGGATCAACGCGGCGGTGGTGCTGATGGCGCTGCTGCTGCCCGGCGTCTGGTTGCTCACCCGACGGTGGGACGCCCAGCACGTACGGCTGGTCGCCTGGTGGTGTGCCTGCGTCATCGGGGTCTGCCTGTGGTGGATCGTGCCGCTTCTGCTGCTCGGCCAGTACAGCCTCCCCTTCCTCGACTACATCGAGTCGTCCACCACGACCACCGCGGTGGCCTCCCTGTTCCAGGCGGTACGTGGCACCAACCAGTGGGTCGCGTACATCGTGCAGGGCGAGCCGTGGTGGCCGGCGGGCTGGCTGCTGATCGACCATCCGGTGCTGATGGCGCTGACCGCGGTGGTGGCGCTGGTCGGGCTGGCCGGGCTGGCCGGCAACCTGCTGCCGCAGCGACGCTTTCTGGTGGCCGGCTTCCTCACCGGGCTGACCCTGCTCACCATCGGCTACGTCGGTGCGGTGGACAGCCCGGTCTCCGGGCTGGTCCGTGATCTGCTGGACGGCCCGTTGGCGCCGTTCCGCAACGTTCACAAGCTCGATCCGGTGCTGCGGCTGCCGCTGATGCTCGGTTTCGCGCACGGCGTCGACGCGGTGGCCACCCGGATGCATCACGCCCTGGCCCGCCGTCGGCCCGGGATCCGGCTGCGACCGCTGGTCTTCGCACCGGTGCTGCTGCTGGTGCTGGGTGCTGCCGCACCGGCGTGGCTGGGCCTGTTGCGACCCGGCCCGGGTTGGTCCGACCTGCCGCCGCACTGGCGATCGGCAGCGACCTGGTTGGCCGACCGTGACGCGCTGGCCCGCACCCTCGTGGTGCCCGGCTCCGGCTTCGGGCAGTACGACTGGGGACGCACCGTCGACGAGCCGTTGCAGGCGCTGGCCGGAGCGCCGTGGGCGGTCCGCCACCAGGTGCCGCTGGGTTCGGCGGGCAACACCCGGATGATGGACACCGTCGAGGAGGTGCTGGCCAGCGGCCGGGGCTCGACCGGCCTTGCTGACCTGCTCGCCCGCTCCGGTTTCCGACACCTGCTGCTGCGTAACGACATCGACCGGAACCAGGTGGACGCGCCGCCGGTGACGGTGTTGCGCCGGGCGCTGGCCGACTCGCCCGGCATCGCCCGGGTGGCCACCTTCGGCACCACTGACGCGCTGTCCCGGACACTCGGCAGCCCGGTGGACGACGGCGCGGGTTCGCCGCCGGCAATCGAGGTGTACGAGGTGCAGCGGCCGGTGCCGGCCGCTTCGGTGGTGCTGACCGCCGACGTGCCGACGGTCAGCGGTGGTCCGGAGTCGCTGCTTCCCCTGCTGGAGCAGGGGGTGGTGGAACGGGACCGCCCCGTGGTGCTCGCGGGTGACCGGGCCGCGTCCCCGGACGACGCTGTCGGCGACCGGTGGATCGTCACGGACGGTCTGCGTCGCCGGGAGCGCGACATCGGTCGCGTCCGCGACAACCTCTCCCAGACGTTGACCGCGAGCGAGCCGGGGCGGCAGCGCCGCGTCGCCCTCGACGTGCTGCCCTTCGCCGGGGAGCAGCACCAGACGACCGCGACCTACCAGGGCATCCGCGAGGTGACGGCGTCCTCGGCCGCGAGCTTCGTGGACAGTCTCGGCCCGGCCGACCCTTCGCGCCTGCCGTTCGCCGCCGTCGACGGGGAGTACGACACCGCCTGGCACTCGGCGCCGCTGGTCGGGCCGGTCGGCCAGTGGCTTCAGGTGGACCTGGACACCCCGCGTCAGGTCGACAGCGTGCGACTCGCATTCGTCAGCGATCTGGCGGTGGGCTGGCCGGTGACGCGGTTCCGGCTCACCACCGACCGAGGTTCGGTCGATCATGAGGTGGCGTCCACGCTGGGCGGTCACTCGTACTACACGTTGCCCGGCCCCACCAGCCGGATCCGGGTGACGGTGCTGTCGGTGGCCGGTGGCCGCCTCGACGGCGCCGTCGGCATCGAGGAGCTGTCCATCCCGGACACCGAACCACGCCGAGCGCTGCGGGCCCCGGCTGATCTGCCGGACGACCTGTCGACGCCGGTCAGTTGGGCGCTCAGCCGTGGACCGGCGGACCGGCCGGCGTGCTATCCGGCGCAGCAGACCACCCCGGAGTCGGCGCCCGTTGGTGGTTCCGGCGGGGCCTCCACCCGGCCGGCCGGCACGGTGATTCGTTGCGACCGGTTCCTCGCCCGGGTCGGAGAGGAACCACTGGGCCTGGACCGGTTGTTCCGCAACCCGGCCGCCGGTACGTATCAGCTGGAGTTGTCGGCGGTGCCGCGGCCGGGTGGTGAACTGACGCTGTCCGGTACGAAGGTGCGGGCGGCTTCGTCGTCCCGACTGAGTGGCGACCCGGCGGTGGCCGGGTACGCGGCGATCGACGGTGACCCGGGAACGGCCTGGCTGGCCGGCACCGGAGACCTGCGGCCCACCCTGAAGCTGAGCTGGTCCGGTGAGCGTCGCATCGACCGGTTGCGGCTGCGGGGCAGCCAGTTACCGATCGGATCGCTTCCGCGACAGGTGGAGATCCACACGCCTGGCCGCGAGGTGCAGGTGCCGGTCGAGGCCGACGGGACGGTCACCTTCCCGGCGGTGCGTACCGACCGGCTCGACATCGTGGTGCGGGAGACCGAGCACCGGCTGGCGGATCTGCGGGGCAACGGCTGGCCCGCCACGGCCGGCATCGCGGAGGTGGAGATCCCGGCGTTGGCGAGCCTGCTGAGCCCGGTCGACACCGACACCCGAGTGGTGGAGCGCTGCGGTGACGGACCCGCCGTCGAGCTGGGCGGCTTCCGGTACGACACGTCGGTCTCCGCCAGCCTGGCGGACGTGCTGGCCGGACGGCCGGTGCCGCTCCGTATCTGCGGCGAGGACGGCGCGGTGCTGGACCTGCCGGCGGGCGGGCAGCGGCTGGCCACGTCGCCGTCGGCGGGCTTCGTCGTCCAGGACGCGACCCTGCGGCCAGAGGCCGACGCGCGCCCCGGACCCCGGCATCGGGAGGTGACGGTGCTCGACTGGGCGGCGACCGACCGGACCGTCCGGGTCGCCGCTGGTGAACGGGCGTTGCTGGTGGTGCCGGAGAACGCCAACGCCGGCTGGACGGCCACGCTCGACGGGAAGACGCTGGCCAGTTCCCGGGTGGACGGGTGGCAGCAGGCCTGGGTGCTGCCGGCCGGCGCCGGCGGCGAGGTCCGGCTCGTCTTCGCCCCCGACCGGGCGTACCGGGGCGGACTGGCAGCCGGCGCGGTGGCGGTGGCCGGCGTGCTGGTGCTGGCCCTCTGGCCGGTACGCCGCCGGGCAGTGAGCAACGGGTACGCGGCCGACGCCATCGCGGCCGAGGCCCCCGCCTGGGTGATCGGGGTGCTGCTGGTGGTGCTGCTTGCCGCGTTGGGCGGGGTGCTTCCGGTGGCCATCGTGCTGGCCGCGATGCTGCTGCGGCAGTTGGCGGTACGCGCGCTGCCGGTGGTGGTGCTCGGCGGGCTGACCGTGGCCACCGTGACCGCCGTGGCCGGTCGGTTGCAGGGCCACGGACAGGACTGGGCGTACCGGTCGTGGGTGCAGGCGGCGATGCTGGTCGCGATCGGCGCGGTGGTCGCCGCGGTCGTCCCGGTCCCCGGTGTACGCCCCGGACCAACCATCGCGCATGATGTGACGCCGGGCACGTCCGGCGGGCCGCCGGACACGGCTGTCGGCCGGGGCGAGGAAGAGGACGGGACGGTGGCGCGGTGACGGCAGCGGACGACCGTACGCGACGGGCGGAGCGACGCCGTTTCGCCTCGCTGCGCCGGTCGGTGGCCCTGTTCCGGGCGTTCCTGGTGGAGCAGACCGACCCCGACCACTTCTACGGCCTGCTGGCCGCCGACTCGGTACGTCAGGTTTCCGGCTACACCGAGTTGGCCGGCCGGACGCTGCTCGACGTGGGCGGCGGCCCGGGTTACTTCGCGGCCGCCTTTCGCGAGGCCGGTGCCCACTACCTCGGACTGGATCCGGACGTCGGGGACTTCTCCGCGGCCGGTGAGTCGGTGGCGGGAATGTTGCGGGGCAGCGGCACGGCGCTGCCGATCCGCACCGGCAGCGTGGACGTGGCGTTCTCGTCAAACGTCGTCGAACACGTCGCCGAGCCACCCCGGATGCTCGACGAGATGGTGCGGGTGACCCGGCCCGGCGGGCTCATCTTCGTGTCGTACACCCCCTGGCTGTCGCCGTGGGGTGGCCACGAGACCGCGCCCTGGCACTACCTCGGCGGCACCCGGGCCCGCCGTCGCTACGAGCGGCGGATGGGACGGCCGCCCAAGAACCGCTACCGGGAGACGCTGTTCCCGGTCTCGATCTCGGACACGCTGCGCTGGGCGCGGGGCAACCGCGACGTCGAGGTGCTGGACGCGTTGCCGCGCTATCACCCGTGGTGGGCGCGGTGGGTGATCCGGGTGCCCGGCGTTCGCGAGCTGGCGGCGTGGAACTTTGTGCTCGTACTGCGGAGGGCCGGTGAGCGGCAGCCCGGTGCGGTGGAGAAATCAGAGCTGACCGGGGGTCGCGTGGCTATGTGACTTGGTAGTAACCTCGCGGCCATCTCACTGATTGACATCGACGATATTGAGCTCCTCAGGGAGGAAACATGAAGCACCGCGCCGTGGGTGCCGTGCTGTTCGGCGGCGGCGTCCTGCTCCTGGCGCTGGCCGCCGGGTTGGTGTTCGTCGTCAAGCCCGCGATGACCAAACTGCCCTACGACCTGGAGTCGTCGACGTCGGTGGCCGAGGCCCGGGCGGCGACGTTCCTTCAGATCACCAACGGTGCGGTCGACATCGTCGATCAGACGGACCTGAAGTCGACCGTTCAGGTCACCCCGGAGCGTGCCAAGACCGCAGCGCTCAGCGGTGACCTCGCCGGTGACGCGGTGGTCTGGCGGGTCGGCCAGACCGTCGAGCGGACCGACACCAAGGCGCTGGTCAGCGCGTACGGCGCCGAGCTGGCACTGGATCGGGTCTCCGCGGCCGCCGTGGAGTGGAACGAGCAGTTCCTCGACGAAAGCGGCGCACCGGAGAAGGTCTCGTTCGCCGGCCAGGTCTACAAGTTCCCGTTCAACTCCGCCAAGGACAACTACGAGGTCTTCGACCGGGACCTGCGGCAGACCCGGATGGCCGAGTTCAAGGGCACCGAGGACATCAACGGCATCGAGGCGTACCGGTACGAGCAGGTCATCACCGATGAGAAGCTGCCGTTGGCCACCGACCGGGTGGCGCTGCTGCTCGGTGCGCTCGCACCGGGCTCCACGTCGGGTGACGTCGTCTACAGCAACACCCGTACGGTCTGGGTGGACCCGGTCACCGGCTCCTACCTGAAGGTCCGGGAGCAGCAGAAGAAGGTGCTCGTGCCGAACACGGGCACCCCGGTGACGCTGCTGGACGCCGACTTCTCCTACAACGAGGAGACCGTGGCGTCCTCGGTGGACCGGGCCAAGAAGAGCCGGAACCAGCTCAACATCCTCGGTGTGTTCGCACCGCTCGGGCTCGCCGTGCTCGGCCTGGTGCTGATCCTCGTCGGGCTGCTGGTCTCGCGCAGTCGTACCCCGGCCACGGTGGCCCGGCACGCCGCCGCCGACCCGGCGCCGACCCGGGTCGACCAGCCGCCGGTGCGGGACGACGCTCGGCCGGGTGGGCCGTTGACCGACGAGATCCCGCCCGCCTCGACCAACTGGAAGTCCGAGGAGCCCACGGTGCCGAGCCAGCGATCGGCACAGGGCGAGTCGGAGAAGCAGTAGGACCAGCAGTGACGTTTCGGGGCGGGCCGGCGGCCCGCCCCGAAACGTCGACCAGGCTCCAGCTGCCGACGCGCGGTCAGTGGGCCGCAGCCGGCACTCTTCCTCGGGTGTTCAGAGCCGGGCCAGTGCCCGGCGGAGCGGGTCGAGGCCGAGCCCGCCGAGGTCGAGTGCCTGGCGGTGGAACTCCCGCAGGTCGAAGTCGGCGCCCTTGCGGGCCTTCGTCTCCTCCCGCGCCTGAAGCCAGATCCGCTCGCCCACCTTGTACGACGGTGCCTGCCCCGGCCAGCCCAGGTAGCGGTTGAGCTCGAAGCGCAGCATCTCGTCCGGCACCCGGCAGTGCGCCCGCAGGAACTCCCAACCCAGCTCCGGGGTCCAACGCTCACCCGGGTGGAAGTCGAACGGGTTGTCCTTGGGAATCTCCAGCTCCAGGTGCATGCCGATGTCGACGATCACGCGGGCCGCCCGCAGCGCCTGACCGTCCAGCATGCCGAGCCGGTTGCCCGGGTCGTCCAGGTAACCCAACTCCTCCATCAGCCGCTCGGCGTACAACGCCCAGCCCTCGCCGTGCCCGGAGACCCAACAGAGCAGCCGCTGCCAGCGGTTGAGCAACTCGGCCCGGACGGCGGTCTGGCCGATCTGGAGGTGATGCCCGGGGACCCCCTCGTGGTAGACGGTGGTCACCTCGCGCCAGGTGGAGAAGTCGGTCAGGCCCTGCGGCACCGCCCACCACATCCGACCCGGTCGGGCGAAGTCCTCGCTCGGGCCGGTGTAGTAGATGGAGCCGTCACTTGTCGGCGCGATCATGCACTCGATCCGCCGGACCTGCTCAGGGATGTCGAAGTGGGTGCCGTTGAGGTCGCTGATCGCCTGGTCGGCCAGCTCCTGCATCCAGTCGCGGAACGCGTCCCGACCCCGGATGGTGCGGGCCGGGTCGGCGTCCAAGGCCGCCACGGCCTCGTCGATGGTGGCACCCGGGCCGGCGATCTGGGCGGCCACCGTCCGCATGTCGGCCTCCAACCGGGCCAACTCGGCGAACCCCCAGGCGTACGTCTCGTCGAGGTCGATCCGGGCACCGAGGAAGTACTGGGAGGCCAACTCGTAGCGCTCGCGGCCGGCGGCCTGCTTCTCCCGTCCGTGGGGTGCCAGCTCGGTGCGGAGGAACTGTCCGAACTCGGCGGTCGCCGCCGTGGCCGCCGCCGCACCGCGACGCAGCTCGGCGCCGAGGGCGCTCTCCTCGCCCAGCCGCTCGACCAGCCCGTGGAAGACGTTGTCACCGTCCGGATCGACCCAGGCGTCACACTGCTTGGCCACCTCGATCAGCTGCTGACGGGCGCTGACCCGTCCGGCTGCCGCCGCCTCGCGCAGCGTGGTCTTGTACTCCTCCAACGCGTGCGGGAAGAGGTTCAGCCGGGCGGCCAGGTTGGCCCGTGCCTGCTCCCCGTCGGTGGGCATCAGATCGAAGATCATCCGGATCTCGTGCAGCCCGCTGGTGATGACGCTGACCTCGCTGGTCGTCTCTCCGGAGACGTACCGGTCCAGGTCGAGGCCGAGGCGTTCCTGCATCGCCTCCCGCGCGGTGCGCTCGGCCTCCGTCTCCGGCTCGATGGTGTCGAGCTCGGCGAGGGTGCGTCGGGCCAGCTCGGCGCGCGCGGCGTACCCCTCCGGTGACAGGTCGTCGAACTTGTCGTCGTAGCCACTGATGCCGACGTAGGTGGCGCCGGTAGGGCTCAGTGCGGCCCAATCGGCGACGTAGCGATCTGCGAGATCGTCGATTCTTCCCACGCTGCGTACCCTACGCGAGGTGCGCGTCGAGATGATGCCGCCGACGCCGTCAGGGCAGCAGGTCGGCAGGATCGAAGTCGATCGGGAACGGTTCGTCGGCGCGTAGCCGGTCGCCGCTGACCGCCTTGGCGAGCGTGTCGTAGCCGCCGAACTTGCCGAGGGTGAACAACTCCACCGCGGCGTGCCGTAGCCGGCGTGAGATCTCCACCCGCATGAAGTAGGGCACCCGTCCCTCGGCGCAGCGGATCGGCTTGTCGACGAAGTCCTGCCGGCGGCTGCCAGGGGAGACGAACTCCACGGCCATGGTGCACAGGTGGGCCGGGATCCAGCGATCCTCCTCGTCCGTCTTCGGCAGCGCGTGCAGCACGGTGATGTCCGGCTGGATCCACCGCTGTGGAGAGAAGGTCAGATTCACCTGACCGAAGACGTAGAAGTTGTGGGCCTCGGCAACGGGTGAGAGTAGCCGGGCGAGCTTCAGCTCGCCGTAGCTGTTCGTGCCGACCTCGGCGGGCGTCATGACCAACCTCCCGTCGATGCACTCGTACCGCGCATCGGGTAGCTCAGGCAACGGGAGGTAGCGGTCGGCGAGCTGGGTCGTCCACATGCCGTCAAGGTCGACGAGCGGGTCGAAACGGATCGGCATCGCCACGATGTTCACCTCCTCGGTCGGTCAACGCTCTACCAATGTAGGTGGTTTCTGTGGCGCGCGACACGACGGCCGAAAACCGCAGGACAATGTCGTACCCCGGCGGCAGAGTGTCAGGGGTGACAGGCAACTTCACCCCTGACCGGCCGGCGCTGCGGAGCTGGCTGCCCGGCTTCATCGCCCTCGCCGCGATCTGGGGTTCCAGCTTTCTCTTCATCAAGGTCGGGGTGGCCGAGCTGCACCCGCTGCACCTCACCCTCTACCGGGTCGCCTCCGGCGCGCTGACCCTGCTGGTGGTGCTCGCCGTGCTGCGGGACCGGCTCCCCCGCGAGCCGCGGGTCTGGGGTCACCTGACGGTGATCGCCGCCTTCGGGGTGGCGTTGCCGTTCACCCTGTTCGGCTACGGCGAGCAGCGGGTCGAGTCGATGCTCGCCGGCATCTGGAACGCGACCACTCCGCTTGTCGTGCTGCCGCTGGCGGTGCTGGTGTTCCGCACCGAGCGGCTCACCGCACGCGGCGCACTCGGGTTGGCGCTCGGCTTCACCGGCGTGATGGTGGTGCTCGGCGTCTGGCAGGGCGTCGGCGGTGCGCACTTCGTCGGCCAGTTGATGTGCTTCGGCGCTGCCGCCTGCTACGGCTTCGCCATCCCGTACCAGAAGAAGTTCATCGCCGGCAGCACCCTGTCCGGGCTGTCTCTCTCTGCGGCGCAGCTGATCGTCGCGGCGGTCCAGCTCGCGATCGTGGCGCCGGTGGTGGCCGGTGCGCCGCCGCTGCCGACCGCGCTGTCGCCGCGGGTGCTCGCGGCCGTGCTGGCGCTGGGCGCGCTCGGCACCGGGCTCGCCTTCGTGATCCACCTGCGGAACATCCGGACCGTCGGCGCGACGACCGCCTCCACCGTGACGTACCTGATCCCGGTGTTCGCGGTGCTGATCGGTGCCGTCGTGCTCGGCGAGCGACTCACCTGGCACCAGCCGGTCGGCGCGCTGATCGTGCTGCTCGGCGTCGCCGTGTCGCAGGGCCTGCTCGGCCGACGTCGTCGTCGCCGGGTGGCACCGGGTGTGGGCACCCCGACAGCACCCCTGGTCGAGCCCGCCACCCGCTGACCGGAGGCGGGCGGGCCGGGCGGTTGGGCACGCGTCAGTCGCGCGTCCAGGCGACCAGCTCGTCGGCCGCCCACGTGTTGATCACGCGGTCCGCGGGGACTCCGCACAGGGCGGCCCGCTCGCAGCCGAAGCGCTGCCAGTCCAACTGGCCGGGGGCGTGCGCGTCGGTGTTGATGGCGAACCGGCAACCGGCCTCCAGCGCCCGCCGGATCAGCCGCTTCGGCGGGTCCTGCCGCTCCGGCCGCGAGTTGATTTCCACGGCGACGTCGTGTTCGACGCAGGCGGCGAAGACGGCGTCGGCATCGAAGTCACTCTCGGCCCGGGTCCGGGCGCGGTGCCCCCGGTCGCCCGGCCCGGTCACCCCGGTCGGTCGGGACGAGACCATCCGGCCCGTGCAGTGGCCCAGGATGTCCAGATGCGGGTTGGCGATGGCGGCCAGCATCCGGCGGGTCATCTTCGCCCGGTCGTCGTTCAGGCCGCTGTGCACCGACCCGACCACCACGTCCAGCCGGGCCAGCAACGCCTCGTCCTGGTCGAGCGACCCGTCGGCGAGGATGTCGACCTCGATGCCGGTGAGGATGCGGAACCCCTCCGGTAACGCCTCGTTGACGCGTGCCACGTGGTCGAGCTGGCGGCGCAGCCGATCTGCGGTCAGTCCCCGGGCCACCTTCAGCCGGGGCGAGTGGTCGGTGAGCACCAGGTACTCGTGGCCCAGCTCGACGGCGGCCAGCGCCATCTCCTCGATCGGTGACCCACCGTCGGACCAGTCCGAGTGGGTGTGGCAGTCGCCGCGCAGGGCGGTACGCAGGGCGGTGGCCTCGGCATCCAGGTCGGTGCCCTCGGTAGCGAGCAGTCGGCGCAGGTAGACCGGCTCCTCCCCGGCCAGCGACTCGGCCACGCAACGCGCGGTGACGTCGCCGACCCCGGCCAGCTCGGTCAGCTTGCCGGTACGGGCCCGCTCGGCCACCTCCTCGACCGGCAGCGCGGCCAGCGCCTTGGCCGCCGAGCGGAAGGCGCGTACCCGATAGGTCGCCTCGTTCGCCCGCTCCAGCAGGAAAGCGATCCGGCGCAGATCGGCAATGGGGTCCCGCTCGCTCATGCATGCAACCTACGTGGCCGCGCCGCCGGTCGGGGTACGACCGGCGGCGCGGGGCGGATCAGGGTGTGCGGAATCAGGCGTACGGCAACCGCACCACGGATCGGTCACCGACACCGAGGTTTGTGGGGTTGTTGCCGATGGCGGACCAGACCTCCACCCGGACGGTGCCACCACGCAGGTTGCCGAGGGAGCCACTGCTGGAGTGCAGCCCGGCGGCCTGGGTGTAGTGCTCCCAGCCCGGCACCGGGTCGGTGGCGAAGTAGCGGTACGTCTCCACCCGCTCCCAACTGCCGTCACCGGTCAGGTCGTACGAGACGCGGGCCTGCACCCCGTTGCCGACCGCCGTGCCGGCGTCGAGGAACAGATCGAACGCGGTCTGCCCGCCGTTGTGGTTGAGGTTGAGCCCGGTCGCGGTGAAGACCACCGGGTTGCGCGGCGTGCCGTCGTGGTTCGCGCCACCGGCGCTGCTCACGGTGGTGGTGCCGGCGCTGCCGGACGCACCCAGACCACCCCCGGACAGCAGGTAGCGCACCGGTGAGCTGGACGGCGGGTCGGTCGGCGTCGGCGTGGGAGTGGGCGTCGGGGTCGGGGTCGGGGTGGACGTGGGCGTCGGGGTCGGGCTCGGTGGCGTACCCCCACCGCCGCTGCCCCCGCTCCAGGTGTGCGCCCCACTGGTGGTGGTGCGCCCGGCCGCCACGGTCAGCTGCGTGCCGTCGGAGAACCGTACGGTCAGCGGTGAGCCGGAGATGTTGCTGGCCACGTACGTCCGGGCGCCGTTGCGGTTGAACACCGCGGCCAGCGGGTGGTCGGCGGTGATCCCGGTGTCGACCCGGCCGAGGGCGGCCAGGTTACGGACCCAGTGGAAGGTGTGCGCCCGACTCTCGCCCTCCTCCGGGGTGTAGCCGGGGTTGGCCCGCAACTTGGCCAGCGCCGCGTCGGCGTCACCGAGGGCGAGGAACTGCCAGTGGATGTCCTGCCACACGGTCGGCTCACCGCCGTTGTTGCGGACCAGTTCGGCGTACTTCACCGAGTTGTAGTTCGGGTGCTGGCCCAGGTAGAGGTGCCCACCGGTGATCGGCAGCAGGTTGATGCCCTGGATCATCTCGGGCTCCGCGCTGAACCAGGTGGCGTACGCGCCGCCGTCACCCCAGACCATGCCCACGTTGGAGTGCCCGAACTCGGTGGGGAAGTTCTCGCCGGTGACGTCGAACCAGTATTCGTGGATCGCGGCGGCCTGGGTGGTGTAGAGGTAGATGCCGGCGTCTCGTACCGCGGTGTCGCCGGTGGCCTGCCCCCACTGGATGAGGGCGTTGGCGAAGTTCATCCCCTCCGACGACGACTCCTGGTTGTTGCCGCTGGCGAACGCGCCGTGCCCGGAGGCCCAGTCGTGTCCGGCGTAGATGTCGAAGTCGCGCAGGTACGGGAAGCGGGTGTCCGACCTGTCGTAGTTGTTCGCGTCCCGGATGAGCAGGTCGATCATGCCGCCGTACTGGTCGTCCCGCGCCCAGGCCGGGTCGAACTTGGCAAGCGTCGCGGCGGCGGCGATGTAGTAGCCGTAGTGGAAGTGGTGGTCGTTCAGCTCCTGGTCGGATCCGTACGACGCCGGGTAGCCGATGAGCGTGCCCCACCGCTGGTCGTAGTAGAACAGCCGTTGGGTCTCGCCGGACGAGGCGGTGAGCCAGTCGTTGAGGGTGGTGCGGATGGCGTTCAGCGCCGAGGTGCGGGTCTCGGCGTCGCCGACCAGGTCGGCGATCTCGGCGATGCGGGCCGCCCGGCCGAGTCCCTTGCCGGTCCAGTAGGTGTCGCCACCGCGTTGGTCCATCGGGTTGCTCCGCACCGCCGCCAGGTGCTGCCGCAGCGTGGTCAGGTCGCTGCCGGCTCCGGTGGCGACGGCGGGCAGTTCCGGCAGTACGCCGTTGAACCGCATCGAGGTGCGGAACTCGCCGACGCCGGTGACCACCTTCATCCGCCCTCGGGCGGACGGGTAGGTCGGCGTGACCGGGGTGGCCCCGGTCAGCGCCCGCCACTGGTGTGGGTAGAGGCTGACCACGGTCCGCGTCTCGGTGCCCTCGCGCGGCGTGGTGGTGAAGGTGTAGCGGGTCTCCACCCGGCTGGTCGTCGCGTTGTAGCTGTAGCTGACCCGGGTGCCGGTGACGTGGGCGTGCGCGTACTGACCGTAGGTGCCGGCGAGTTGGGTGCGGGCGGTGCCGCCGCCGGTGGCCGGGAGCAGCGCGACGGTGAAGTAGCCGCGTCCGGCGAGGTTGGAACTGATCCGGCTGCCGCTGACGGTCCAGGTCGCGCCGGTCGGCGCGTACGCCACGTAGTCGTGGCCGCGCACGGTGAAGCCGATGCTGCTTCCGTTGTTGGACCAGACCGTGGGGCTGCCGCCGGTCGCGTTGATCACCGCATCGCCGCCGCTGGTGCGGAAGTACGCCAGCGGCAACCCGTGGCCGATGGTGGCGCGCATCGTCCGCGTCCCGTCGCTCCAATACGGGGTGACCGTCCAGTCAGTCCAACCGTCCACCAGCGCGTTGGGGGCGGCCAGCCCGGCCACGCCGACCCGGATGTCCTCGACGTACGGGTACTTGAACTCGCCCACTCCGGTGGCGGTGCCGGAGATGGCGGGGGTCGAGGTGGCGGAGAAGCCCAGCCCGTCGGTGACGGGTTGGTAGGACACCGGGTGCGCGTGCAACGGCTCGCTGAAGGTGCAGTTCAGCCGCTTCCACAGCAGCGACGACCACCAGTCGTTCGTGGGTACGGCCCCCGATGGCGCGGCGGCGGTGACGTACTGCCGGGGGTTGTTGGCGATGTTGCCGCAGCCGCCGGGGAGCGGGCCGACCGCAGTGGTGGTGTAGCTGCCGGCGCCGACCGGCGCGGCCTGCGCGGCGGAGCCGGCGATGACGGCCAGCCCGCCGAGGACGAGGGTGGCGGCGGCGGTGGCGGCCAGGATCCGGTGGTGGGGGCGGCGTGGGACGGGAGGTCTCATCTTTCCTCCAACGCGTGCCGGCCCGGCCGCGCCGGTCGGCGCACGCTTCGTCGGTATTGTGAATTAAGCGACGTGAGAGAGCGCTCTCTCTGGTCTACCGGACGGTAGTTCACCGGCGAGACCTGCGTCAATGTTTCGGACTGATGAACCCGGATGGCGCTTATCGGCGCGCGGGCGGTTTGCTCGGGCAGCCGTGCTTGCGATGCCACGCGGCCACCTCGGCGGCCGGCTCCCGGTTGCCGCCCTTGCGCCACGAGTCGAGGTACGGCGCGGGCCAGACCACGCCCCGGCGGATCCACCAGCCGTCCTCGCCCAGACACGGCGGGGAGATGCCGAAGTGCAGATGGCAGACGTTGTTGGCGTTGCCCGTCCGGCCCACCGTGCCGAGCCGCTGACCGGCCCGTACCCGCACCCCCGCGTCGATGTCCTCGGTGATCTCGGTCAGGTGCGAGCCGTAGTAGCGCACCCCGTCGTCACCGAGGACCGACACGGACAGGCCACCGTTGTACGGCCCCTGCGGACCACTCTTCTGGTACCGGTCACGTCGGCTGACCTCACCGATCGTGCCGTCGGTGACCGCGACGACCGGCTCACCGCAGTCGGCGAAGATGTCCGTCCCCGGGTACGCCGAGTGGGTCGGGTGATACGAGACCTTTCCGGCGCGCACCGGGAAGACGTGGGGCAGGCCCTTGCGGGGAGTCGCCGCCGGCTGGTCCGTGAGGTCGGGCGCCGCGCTGGCCGCGGGCGGTGCGCCGGTGGTCGCCGCGGCGGTCGGTCCGGGCCCGGCCGTCGGGCTGGTCACGGCCGTCGGACTGGTCACGGGGGTCGGGCCGGCGTCCGTCGGCACGCCGGGCGTACCGCAGCCGCTCGCCGCGAGCACCGGCACGAGCAGCATCACGGCGTACGCGCGTCGGCGTCCGATCGTCAGCGGAACCATCCGGCCATCCTGACAGACTCGATACGGTGGTGAGACAGCGTCCGTGCGTGTGGAGGAGTGGGTACCGGTGTTGCCGTACAACCCGTCGGGCCTCTTTCCGTCCGGGCGGCCACCGCGCCCCGCCTACCGCGAGCCGAACCCGGTCGGCGGCGCCGGTGTCGCGGCGGGCGCGGTCGGAACCCTCGCCTGGCTGGTCCTCTTCGGTCTGCTCGGTGGCAGCCTCGTCGGGTACGTCTGGTGGACGCTGCTCGCCGGTGTGCTGGCCTGGCTCGCGGCCCTGGCGTTGGTCAGGTACGGCGACCGGGGAGTGGCGGCCGGCATCGCGATCGTCACCGCCGGAGGGTGGAGCATCGCCACCGCTGCGGTCGTCACCCGCTGGATGAGCAGCGGTGACTGGCCGCTCTGGTGAACCGTGCCGGTGGCGACTGCGGTGCGTCGTCGCGCAGACACCGAAACCCGTCTTGACTGGATGGCCGTAACTCGGCACTCTCCCGGTATGGCCTGGACCACTCCGCGGCTGGATCCCGATCGCAGCCGCCGCCGCCTTCAGCTTCTGGCGCAGTTGGCGGACGCGCGCGCGGTACGCGAACGCGAACGGCCACAACGCGCCCGCACCGCACAGCTCCGCCAACTGATCGCCACTCGCCGACGCCTCGTCGGCTGAGCGGCGCGGAGATCCTTCCCCAGGAATGACCGGCCCTTCGGGGCGTTGACCGGTCGCCTGCCGACCCGACCGGCTAACGTGCACGCGTAACGGGTCGGCGAGTGCTGTGCCGAGGCAACTTGGGGGAAACGTGTCGTACTTCGCTGCGGCCGTCGTACGCGAGAAGGGCGGCTGGACAGCCGCCGAGCTGAGTCTGCGGGGTGCCGCAGACGTAGATGACGTCGCCGAGCGGCTCCGCGATGTCGCTCCGGACGCGGACCTGTCGCTGCTGTTCGTCGAGGCGGACGACACCTACCTGGTCATCCTGCGCCTCGACGAGGGCGAGGACCTGCGGGTCTTCGGCTCCGACTCGGCGTACGCGGAGGAGTCCCGGCTGGGCGCTCTGCTGGTCGGTGACCTGAAGACGTCGGTGACCGGGCTCGACGACACCGAAGAGGTGCGTCCGGCCGCCGCCAGCGGTGGCGACGAGGAGGGCGACCAGCCGGCCGCCGATCCGGAGGCGGACCCGGTGGGCGAGGCGGATCTCCTGACCGACCTGGGCATCCCCGCGCAACGGCTGCTCGCCCTCTGCGCCCACGAGGGGATGATGCCGGCCGACGTCACCGCCGAGATCTGCCAGGTGCTGGGTTGCGTCGACGACGTCGAGGAACTGCGTGAGGTCTGAGCCTTCCGACGTGACCGATCCGGCGCTGGAGACGGTCCGGCCGGGGCAACCCACGCCCGGTTCGGTCGGCCGGTACGGACCGGGAGCGGATGAGGGCCTGGCCGACCCGACCGGTACCGGCCGGCGACAGCGGCACGAGCTCTGGATGCGCCGCGCCCTCGAAGTCGCGGTGACCGGCCCGGCGGTTCCGGGCGGAGGCGGCGGTCCGGCCGTCTCGGCGAGCGGCGACGCCGTCGCCGCTGGTGAGCCCGGCCAGTCCGGCGATGTGCCGGTGGGTGCGGTGCTCTACGGGCCGGACGGCCGTGAGCTGGCGATCGGTCGCAACGAACGCGAGCTGACCGGCGACCCGACCGCGCACGCCGAGGTGCTCGCACTACGCCGGGCGGCCGAGCGGCTGGGCCGCTGGCGGCTGGACGGCTGCACGCTTGTGGTGACCCTCGAACCCTGCACGATGTGTGCCGGGGCACTGGTGCTGGCCCGGGTCTCGACAGTGGTCTTCGGTGCCTGGGAACCCAAGACGGGTGCCGCCGGTTCGCTCTGGGACGTGCTGCGCGACCGCCGGCTCAACCACCGACCCGAGGTGTACGGCGGCATCCTGGAGGCCGAGAACGCCGCCGTCCTGCGCGCCTTCTTCCGCTGAGCCCTCGGGGATTCAGGAGCGCAGCAGCGTGGTGGCGACCGCGCGGGCGGTGTCGGTCCAGGGGGCCGGCCGCAGGGTGGACGGGTCGAGACGGACGACCGCGCGGTGCCCTTCCGCGTACGTCGTGGTGCCGTCGAGCGAGTGGAAGCGGAAGGCGTACCGGGCGCTGCTGGTGCCGAGCTGCTCCAGCCAGAAGTGCACCGCGATCGGGCCGGTGCCGGTGACGGGCGCGAGGTAGCTGATGGTGAATTCGCGTACCGCGTGGAACACGTCGGGCGTGCTGGCCCGGCCGGCCTGGTAGGCGACGCCACGGTCGGACCAGTACGCGGTGAGCGCCCGTTCCAGCAGCAACGCGTACCGGGCGTTGTGCAGGATGCCGAGGGCGTCGAGGTCGTCGAAGTGAACCATGGTGCGCTCGACGTGGCCGTACTCGACGGCGGGCTGTTCGGCGACTGCGTGACTCATGACGGGCCTTCCGGTAGCAGAGCGGGGTCGGGGCAGAGCGCCCGCAGGCGGCCCAGCACGCCCAGGCGGGCGTGCCGGTAGGTGACCTCCGGGTCGAGCAGGCGGGAGCGCATGGCGGCGGCGATTCCGTACGCGTCGATCTCGTACGCCAGCAGCGCGACATCCGTGCCGGCGGGCAACTCGCCCAGCTCGACCGCCTCGGTGACGAGCCGTTCCAGGAACCTCGTCCAGGCGGCGAAGACGTCGGCGAGGCGGTCGCGGACGGCGCCGGGCCGGGCGTTGAACTCGAATTCCGTGGTGGCGAAGAAGCAGCCGCCGGGCAGCACCCGACCGGCGTAGAAGTCGATCCGGGCCTCATGCAGGGCGTGGATCCGGCGTACGCCCCGGGGAGTGCGCAGCGCCGGGCCGATGATCTGTTCCTGCCACTGGGCGACGGCCCGGTCGATGGTGGCGAGCTGCAACTCCTCCTTGGAGCGCCAGTGCGCGAAGAGGCCGGACTTGCTGACCCCGAGTGACTCGGCGAGATGCCCGAGGGAGAGCCCGTCGAGGCCGCTGGCGGAGGCCAGGCTGACGGCGGCGTCCAGCACGGCGGTGCGGGTGCGCTGCCCTCGGGCGAGCCGGCCGTCGACGGTCATGCGGCGAGACTACTAAATAAGAACGACCGGTCGTATACATTTACCGAGTGGAGGCCGTCACACCGACCCCGACACAGAGCGTCCCGCCACCGCACGGGGGGTGGCGGGACGTCGGGCTCGACCGGATCAGGCGGTGATGGTGTCCAGGGCGATCTCGACCATCTGGCTGAAGGTCTGCTCCCGCTCCTGGGAGGTGGTCTTCTCGCCGGTCTTGATGTGGTCGCTCACCGTCAACAGGGTCAGGGCGCGGGCCTTGAACCGGGCCGCGATCGTGTACAGCGCAGCCGACTCCATCTCCACCGCCAGCACGCCGTACTCCGCGAGGCTGTCGTAGAGGTCCGGCCGGTCGGTGTAGAAGGCGTCCGCGGCCAGGATCGGCCCGACCCGCATCGCGATGCCGCGCCGCTCGGCCACCTCCACCGAGGTACGCAGCAGCCCGAAGTCGGCGACCGGGGCGTAGTCGATCAGCCCGTCGAAACGCATCCGGTTCATGTTCGAGTCGGTTGACGACCCGATCGCCGCGATCACGTCGCGCAGCTGGAGATCCTCGCTGAGCGCGCCGCAGGAGCCGACCCGGATCAGCGACTTCACGCCGTACTCGTTGACCAACTCGTGGGCGTAGATCGAAGCCGAGGGCATGCCCATGCCGGAGCCCTGCACCGAAACCTCCACGCCGTTCCAACGGCCGATGAAGCCCAGCATGCCCCGGACCGTCGAGTAGCAGTTCGCGCCCTCGAGGTAGGTCTCCGCGATCCACTTGGCCCGCAGGGGGTCACCCGGCATCAGGACCCGCTCGGCGATCTCGCCCGGCTTCGCGCCGATGTGCGTACTCATGGCGTTGATCCTGCCAGGCCGGCCTGGCCGGGACCGGTTCGGCGTCGGAACCTGTGGTCCTGTACCCTCGTCGGCGGTGGCGTGTCCGAGCGGCCTAAGGAGCACGCCTCGAAAGCGTGTGAGGGTTTACGCCCTCCGAGGGTTCAAATCCCTCCGCCACCGCTCGTGAGCAGCGCGAACGCCCGGCAGATCCGTGAGGATCGACCGGGCGTTCCGCCTCTGGTCTCACTTCAACAGCAGCCCCGACGTCGGCCACCCTCATGCCGCGTCAGCCGCCGTTCAGCCAGTTGCGGACGTGCCGCCGAGCCCGGTGGACCTGCGACTTGGCCGTGCCGGCGGGAATTCCGAGCTCGGCGGCAATCTCGTCGTAATCAAGCTGGCACAGGTCGCGAAGGATCAGCGCGTGCGCCAAAGCGGGGCGGTGAGCCTCCAGGCGTTCCAACGCGTCCAATAGGTCGATGCGGAAGCCGGCGATCACGCTCGTGGTACGCGGGTCCGGATGTTCAACCAAAAGTTCGGCATTTGTTCGCTCGGCGGCACGCCGTTTTAACGATCGGTACGTCTGTCGGGCGCAATTGGTGACCACGATATGCAGCCAGGTCGAGAATTTCGACCGACCCTCGAACCTGTGAACGTGCTGCGCTACTTGCAACAGCGCGTCCTGGCACGCCTCCTCCGCGTCCTCGAAGCAGGGCAATATCCGTCCACAGTGGCGCAGAACGTGTGGTCGAATGCACGTCAGAAGCGCATTGAGCGCGTCGGCATCGCCGTTAGCGGCCATTCCCGCGAGCGCCTCGGCTTCCGGTTTGAGCGCCATTTCTCGTCCATTCCCCTGGTCTGCGTCGGCCAGCCGCAGTGCGGCCCGGCTATAGTAAGTCGGTGTCAATACCCGAGCAGATCGGTCGCTATCGGATTCGGCGACGCCTCGGGTCGGGTGCGTTCGCCACGGTCTGGCTCGCCGACGACGAAGTCCTTGACACCTCGGTGGCGGTGAAGGTTCTGGCCGACAACTGGACCCATCACGTCGATGTCAGGACCCGCTTCCTCGAAGAGGCGCGCATCCTGCGCCGCGCCGAGTCGGACCAGCTGGTCCGGGTGCTCGATGTGGGTGAGCTGGCCGATGGCAGGCCCTACCTGGTGATGACGTACGCGTCGGGCGGCACGCTCGCGGAGCGGCTCGAAACCGGCCCGATTCCGGTGCGCGAGGCATTACGGACCGCGACCGATCTGGCTCGCGGCGTCGCCGTCCTGCACCGGCTCGGTGTCATCCACCGGGATCTGAAACCGTCGAACGTGCTTTTCACCGGACCACCCGACGCCGAGCGGGTGGTGGTCGGTGATCTGGGACTGGCGAAGGCCCTCGCCCACGGCTCCGGCTTCACCGTCGTCGCCGGATCGCCCGGCTACATGGCACCCGAACAGGCACGCCTCGGCGCCGGCCTGGACGAGCGCGCCGACGTCTACGCGCTCGGTGCGCTGACCTACCACATGCTCACCGGCCGGCCACCCAACCTTCCGGCGTCGGTCCAGGCCGTCGCCGCAGCCGCCGCCCTGCCGGTGGTACGGCCGTCGAAGAGCAGGCCGGGCATACCCTCGCGGGTGGACGGCGTGGTGCTGCGCGCACTCAATCCCAATCCGGCACGCCGCTGGTCGTCGGCGACGGCCTTCGCCGACGCGCTGGACGCCGCCGCCGCGCGCCCCGTCCGGCGACCCGTGCCCGTCCGGCGTCTGATCGTCCTGCCTGTCTTGATGCTGGCGACCGTCCTCGCCAGCACGGCCTCGAACGCTGGGCCCTCCATCACATCGGGCTGGATACGGGTGACGGACGCCTCGGGCGGCCTGTCGGTGGCGGTGCCGGCGGCCTGGGCCAACCAGGTTCGTGATTCCGGATGGAATCCGCAGGCGATCAGCCTGCCCACCGGCCAAGCTCCTGGCCTGGTCGTCGGCACGGATCTGACCGACTGGTCGGATCCCGCTAGCGCCGTCCCGGGTGTTTTCGTCGGCGCGAGCAGAGCGTTGCGGGACGGCACCCCGGCACTGCCCGATCACTCGCGGTGCAGGCGGGAGCCGGACCGGCCATACATCGACACCTTTCGAACCGGGATCGTACGACGCTGGACGAACTGCGACGGCGGCACCATTTCCTTCTCCGAGGTGATCATGACGTCGCCGGATGACAGCTACGGCATCTATCTTCAGATCCGGCAGGTCGACGGGACCGACCGCACCGAAGAGATCGTGAGTACCCTCCGGACCAGCGACTCGCTCGCCCCCGCGGCCTAGAACTGTCCCCAGTTGTTGCCCCCGTTGAATCGGTAGCGGCGCGTCTCCTGGGTGCCGTCCGCCCGTCGGACGGTCGTCACGATCACTTGCTGCTCGACCGCGTACGACAGGAACGTCATGCGCTCACCCGGCCGGCTGGGCGGGTCGGCCTCGATCACCCCCACCGCCCGCCGCTCCTTCTGGTCGTAGCCGAGCTGGACCATGATGAGCGCCTGGTCCATTGCGTCGCTGCCGCACTCGATGAGGATGAGGGCGTCCTCGGTGATCGGGCTGTTGGCCGGCTCCTCGGTGAGATACTCGGCGTACACGGGCCGCGCGCCGCCGGGCAGCATCACGCAGTTGTTGGCGCCTGAAGAGGCCCGGCCATTCCGGAACGTGATGTCTCCCAGATCCATGAAGGACACACCCCCCAGCCGCACGTTCGCCCAGTCGGTTGCACGGATTCCGCGCGGCTTGGGCGACGTCGACCCGGCCGGCTTCGTAGCGGTGGGCGACGGGGTGCGGGGGACACTGGCGGGCGGGGTGACGGTGGCGGTCGCCGACGGGGTGCCGGGGACACTAGTGGGCGCGGTGACGGTGGCGGTCGCCGACGGGGTGCCGGCCGGTCCGGCGGCGCCGCCGACATTGTTCGGCCTGGAGGTACAGCCGGCGAGGAGCGAGACGCCGATCGCCGCGATCAACAGGGTTCGTGCCCGCATGGGTCGTCCTTCCACAAGGCGTCTGGTGTCGTGCTGTGTGATGCGGGTTCTCGTAACCGCGTTCGCCCCAGCGGCAGCAAATTTGTGCCGTAGCTGCCGAGGGGGATCGGGGCAGCCGGTGCCGACCGCACCGGCGTCACGCTCAGTGATCGATTGCCTTCACTGGGAAGTAATGCCATGGTATTCCCATGGTCTCGGTCGAGGATGATCCAGTACGACACCCATTGAACGTCGACGCGGATGGCATCGACCGGACGCGCGGCCCGGAGAAGCACCCCTACTACGCGCAGCTCGCCGCCTCGGAATCCGGCGTCCTGCCGGTGGTCCGTCAGGTTGGCGGGGAGTGGCTGCCGGCGCTGCTGATCTGCCGGTACGACGACGTCCGGGAGGTGCTCCGGCGACAGGACCTGTTCTCCCGGGCTGCCGCCGCCCACGCCGACCAGGTCGATGTGACCGGGACGATGCTCGGCATGGACGGGGCGGAGCACGCCGCGGTCCGGGGAACGGTGAAGGACAGCTTCACCAAGCCCGCCGTGTCCGGGCTACGCGACACGGTGCGCGCCGCTGCCCAGGCGCAGCTCGCGGTGCTGGCCGCCAAGGGCGGCTCGGCGGATCTGGTGGGTGACTTCGCCGTACCGTTCGCCCTGAACGTGATCTCCGATCTGCTCGGCCTGCCCGAGCCGGACCGGGCGCAGTTCCGCCGCTGGGGCGACATGTTCATGGGCACCGCCGACCTCACCCGGGCCGATGCCGCCCGGTCCGCCGAGGAGATGGGCGGCTACCTGTGGCAGCAGTTGGACGGGCGGCGCGGTTGCCCCCGTGATGACCTGATGACCCGGATCGCCACGGCGGCAGCGAACCAGCCGGTGGACGTCCAGGTCAAACTTCTACTCTCGCTGATCGTCGGCGGATGGGAGACCACGGCCAGTTCCATCTCGACGTTCGTGTACCTGCTGCGCACCCGCCCGTACGCCGGGCACGACTGTGCGTGGGACTACCTGCTGGAGCATCCGGAGCAGGTCGACGGGGCGGTCACCGAGTTGGAGCGGCTGCACTCGACCTCCAACGGCGACGAGATGCCCCGGCGGGTGATGGCGGATGTGACGCTGCCCAGCGGCGCGCGGCTGACCGAGGGCGACGTCGTGATCCCGTCGCACGACGCCGCCAACCGGGACCCGCGGGTCTTCGCCGACCCGGAGCGGATGGACTTCGGCCGGGACCCGAACCCGCACCTCTCTTTCGGGTACGGCCCGCACTACTGCGTCGGCGCGCACCTGGGCGCCCTGGAGGTCCGGCTCGCGCTGGCGCTGCTGCTGCGCGAGCTGCCGACGTTGCGGCTGGCCGTGGCTGCGGACGAGGTGCGGTGGAAGCAGGGGCACGCCATCCTCGGCCCGGTGGAACTGCCGGTCAGGTGGTGACGCGGCTCAGCAGGGGGCGTGGCCCTCGATGAAGAGGCGGTGGGCCCAGTCGGCGTACCCGGCGATGATCTTCTGCACCGTCTGGCCGTCGTGCAGGAACAGGTAGGCGCGGTCGCCGTCGCGGGCGAGCAGGCCGTCGAAGCGGTACGTCCCCTGTGGAGCTTGCAGTTCGCGTACCGTCGGATGGCTTGCCCGGACCTCGGCGACGGGCGAGCCGGCCGCGATGCCCTCGGGAGTGCGGACCGGGTCGCCGGCCCAGAGCAGCACCAGCCGATCCTCGATGAAGATCGGGCTAATCTCGTCGTACCCGGCCAGCGTCGGGCCGCAGGCGTCGACGTCGGTACGCAGGATGCCGCGCCGGGTCAGCTCGCTCTCCGAGTCACCGAAGTCCACATCGGCCACTCCGTCGAGATCGACGACGCTCACCGACGCGACGGGCTCGCGGACGGCGATGGTGTCCGGTGGCATGACTCCGCTACCCGATGCCGAGGCAGCCAGAAGCAGTGCGGCGATGAAGCCGAATTGTCGCAATTTCATCAGAATCCCCCAGTCCCCAACGTGACGGGGGCGCTGAGGTTATTGCCGAGCTTCCCATTCGTCGGCCAATTCGTCCCAGTAGTCGGCGCTGAGCCCTCGCCGCCCGTGCGCGAGCCACCCCTCGGTGCTCCGCTCGACGTGCAACCCCAGCTCAGCGAAGGGGTCGATCCACCGGCCCGGCTCCACGCCCAGCTCGATCAGCGCCGCGTTGATCGGCCACTCCGGGCGCGGCCCGTCGAGCGCCGCGTCGAAGCGTGGGCCCCAGGCCAGTGCACCGCCCAGCCAGACCGCCGCGGCCTGGTGCCCGGCCCCACCGGCGAACTCCGCCTCGACGTACGCCAGCGGGCCGCGCACCGACCAGCGGGCCAGGACCTCGGTCAGCGCGAGGGAGAGGACCAGCTCGAACGGTTGTTCCGGACCGGGCTCGTCGGTGAGATAGTCCGGCGGGGTGCCGGTCAGCTCCAGCACGAGCTGCGGCGTGACCGGCAGCAACGCGAAGTCCTGCCGCAGCTCGCCGAGCACGGCATGATCCAGCTCGCGGGTCTCCTCGCGCAGCAGCTCGGCGTCCGCGACGACCGCGCTGAGCTGGTAACTCACCCGGCGTCCACAACCTGTGGATAGAACATGTGTACGACGGTGGTCAGGTCTTGTCCACGGTGGCGACGAAGGCGCGCCAGGCGGCCGGGCTGAACACCAGTGCCGGGCCGGTCGGGTCCTTCGAGTCGCGTACGCCCACCACGTCGGGCAGGTTGCCGGCGACCTCGACGCAGGCGCCGCCGTTGCCGCTGCTGCGGCTGCTCTTGTGCCATCGGGCACCGGCCAGCGCCGGGATGTCGTTCAGTGCCATGACTCCGCCACCTCCCTGATCAGGTCGACCGACTGCCAGTGCGAGAGTGTCTCGCCGCGCACGTTCTCCCAGGCGGCCAGTATCGCCGCGATCTCGGCCTGCTCGCTGACCACCTGCCCCTGCAACTGGTTGTCGAGGTAGCCGGCGATGCGGTGATCCGGCGCGGTGGCGATGATGAACGGGCCGTTCAGCCCAGCGTATTCGCCCACTGTGGACGGCACCACGTGTACCCGGATGTGCGGCTGGGTGCACGCCTCGGCGAGCGCCAGCAGTTGCTCGCGCATGACGGCCGGGCCGCCGACCGGCCGGCGCAGCGCCGCCTCGTCCAGCACGGCGGTGAGCAGCGGCGGCTCCTCCCGGTGCAGGATCAACTGACGGGACATCCGGTGGTCGACAAGCCGGGCCACCTCGCTGCGGGGGATCAGGCCGCCGCCGGTGAGCACCGCGCGGGCATACGCCTCGGTCTGGAGCAGGCCGGGTAGGACGTTGGGCTCGAACCAGCGCAGCGTGGTCGCCTCGCGCTCGATCTCCTGCCAGGGGCGGAACCAGACCAGCGCCCGACGTCTCGAAATGTCCGGCCAAATGTCCGAGACATTCTTCTGGAGCGCATCTGCCGCCGTGAGGCGGTGCCGGGCATGCGGGATCCGATCTTCGAGCAACCAGCGGCTTACCGTCTTCGGGTCGACGCCGACGCGTTCCGCGAGCGACTCGATCGTGTGCCCGGTGTCTCGCAGCGCCACCCGCAGCGCGTCGTTCATGGCCGCCTCCCATCGGACGTCTCGAATATCCGCCGACCATACCCACACGCCATGTAGTTGTCCCGTTACCTACGGGAAGTTGGGGTATCGATGGCGCGGCCGGTGGAGGTTCATCCCCCTTGACCCGGCGGTCGTGACATCGGGGGGCCGCCGTAGGGCGAGCAACCACGGCGGCCCCCATCCACTACTCGACGCGCTGTCGAGCCGAGAGCGCAGCCGACTCAAGCCCGCTGGCGGACGCGGGACCGGGCGACCTGTGCCGGCCGGCTCGACCACCGGACGGAGCGAGGCGACCAGTGCCGCACCACACCGCAAGCCCGCGATCGCATGGTCGTCGGGTTGGGCACCTCCCCGGCCGCGACGTCCTCGGCCGGGATGCCGTCGGTCGGGGCGTCGTCGGTCGGGATGCCGTCGGGCCGCATCCGTGCCGCCGACCCGGCCCGTGCGTATGCGCTGGCTCGATCACTCCGGGGGAACTCTTCCTGCTGAGCAGCGCGGCGTCCCCGCAGTTCGTTCGCCCGATCACGGTCCGGGTCATCCGGCACCGCACCGACCGGGTCACCTACGACGGGTGGACCTGGATCGAGTGCTACCAGCTTGACGCCCGAGGCGACGCTGTCGAGCGCCGCGAGCTGTTCCTGATGCCGGCCGGCCTGATCCGGGCCGGAGATCACCCGTCGGCGTCCCGTGCCCGGTCAGGCCGTCCGGCCGGGGTGGCTAGCCGATGAGCCGCCGTCGTCCGGAACATGCGCCGTCCCGCCCTACCTGGCGTTGCCGGAACTGCGGCGTCAGGTGGCCGTGCAGCGTGGCCAAGCTCCGGCTGCTCGGCGAGTACCGGGAGGACCGGGCCGCGTTGCTGGTGCACCTCGCGACGCTGTACGCGCAGGCCAGCGTGGAACTCGGTGACCCGGCGTCGACGGTCGGGCTGTTCGACCGCTTCGTGTCCTGGGCGCGTGTGCGAGGTTAGGAGGCTGTCCGCGTACCGTCGCGGGAGCCGGACCGGGACGGGCCCGGCGCATGCCCAGGGGCCGCTCCCGGTCGGAGCGGCCCCTGCCCCCGTTGTCGCGCGTCAGCCTGGTACGACGCTGGGCTGTGGTGGTTGGTCGCCCGGACGGGCGGTGAGGATCGCGGCGACGGCGGCCACGAGCCCGGCGACGGTAAGCCCGAGCACCAGCCAGTGCGGACCGAACGGGTAGTACTCGCCGGGCGTGAAGGCACTGTGAACGGTCAACGGAGATCCCTCGTGGACGCTGCCGTCCCGAAACACCCGCATGACGTTGCCGTAGAGAGCGACAGCCGGCAGGGCCAGCGCCACCAGGGCCCCGCCCCAGAGCGCGGCGGCGTGGCGGCGTCCGGGCGGCGCTGCCGCCATCCGGTACGCGACGGCCGCCGCGACCAGCCAACCAACGAGCAGCCCGGCGGCGGTGCCGACGACGACAAGCGGCAGGAACACGGCGGTACGCTGCGGCATCGCGAGGAGCGAGACGTCGCTGCGGATGGCGATGGAGCTGTTTTCTGCCGGGTTCCAGCCCATCACGATGATGCTCAGGTCGGCCGACTCGGCTGTGAAACGCGTGCCGTTCAACGGGACCTCGACGAGAGAGCCAGCCTCGTCGCGGGTGCCCGACATGCCGGTGACCGGGGTGAAGCCGGAAACCGACCAGCCGTCGGCGGTCAACCGCTGCCGGACCTGCTCGGCGTCCCAGAGGCCGTCGACCCGGCTGAACGAATGGGCCGCCTCGGCGGTCCACGGCGACGACGAGTAAAAGGAGTGCAGGGTCTCGTCCCCGCCGGCCTGCTGGGTGAGTCTGGCCATGCCGGCCTCGTCGGGCAGGTCGGCGAAGGTCTGGGCACCGAGCCAGGAGCCGGCGGCGGCACCGAAAGCGCCGACGACAAGTGCGGTGAGCAGCGCCGCGACCGCCATGAACGGGCGACCGGCGGGCAGCCGGAACCGTAGCCGCAGGCCGCTGCCGATGAGGTGCAGAGCCTCACCGGCCCGGGGACGGCGCTGGCCCGGTTCCGCCATCTCCAGCAGCGTGGTCACCACCTCGGTACCGTGCCGCCGCCGGTGTCGGCGCGGGTAGGCGAGCAGCAGCCTGCGGTAGCCACGCTCCAGCCGGTCATCGGCGGTCGGCCAGGCCGCGGTCATCCGGTCACCGGGCCGAAGGTGGGGGCGCTCGCCGGGCCGAAGCTCAGCGCACCGCCGAGGCGCCTGCCCAACTGGATCTCGGCGGCGGTGGCGTGCCGGCGCAGCCGCTCGACCTGCGCCTGCAACGCGGCGGCACCGGCGTCGCTGAGCCGGTAGTAGCGGCGCAGCCGGCCCTCGACGGCCTCCTCCCGGTCGACGGTGACCAGGCCCTGCTCGGCCAGCCGGTCCAGCGCACCGTAGAGGGTGCCCGGCCGCAGCTTGACCTCGCCCGCCGACAGCTCGTCGACGGACCGGATCACCCCGTACCCGTGCAGCGGCTGCGCCGCCAGCGCGGTGAGGATCAGAAAGGTAGGTTCCTGCATACCGCGATAGTACGGCCGACGGTATATAACGTCTACCGTTCTGTTCGAGCGGTCTCTGTCTGGACGGGTGGGCTCTTCGCGGTTCGGACATGAACGCGGGCTCGGCGGGAAGGCAGCGCTGCCAGGAGACCGGACCGAGAGGACGCACGCCATGGCGGACCCATCGCGTTCCGCAGCGGTGGACGGCGGATTCGCCGTCGTGGAGATGTTCACCTCCCAGGGCTGTGACAGCTGCCCGCCGGCCGAGGAGGTGCTCTCCGAGATCGAACGCACCGCCCGGGAACGGGGGCAGCGCGTGTTCACCCTCGGCTTCCACGTCGACTACTGGGACCACCTTGGCTGGGCCGACCCGTACGGCGATCCGGCGCACACCCGTCGCCAGGAGGACTACGCGCGCGCGTTCGGCTCCGGCGGGCTGTACACGCCGCAGATGGTGGTCAACGGCACCGTCGAGTTCGTCGGCTCCAACCAGCAGGCGGCGTCGTCGGCGATCACCTCCGCCCTGTCGGCAGCGCCCGTCACGGCGGTGACGCTCTCGGTCGAGACCAGCGACGGTGGGCGTCGGGTCGCGGTGGACTACCAGGTGGATCGGCCACCAGCGTTGGGCATGCTGAACGTGGCGGTCGTGGAAGACGGCCTGGCGAACGACGTACCCCGGGGTGAGAACGCCGGGCGACGACTGCGGCAGGACAGCGTCGTGCGCGCCTTCACGGCGGCGAATCTCAACCTGACCAGTGGCCGGGTGGAACTCGACGTGCCGTCGGAACTCGATCCCCGTCAGGCCATGGTGGTCGGCTACGTCCAGAACGACGGCGACCAGGCCATCGTCGGTGCCACGGCGGTGGAGGTGCCCGCATGACGACCGGCCTGACCCTGCGGCTTCCTCCGATCACCGTCGACCGGTGGGTGAACTCGCCGCCGTTGACGCCCGACGACCTGCACGGTCGGGTGGCCCTGATCGACATCTGGGAGTACACCTGCATCAACTGGATCCGCACCGCCCCGTACGTCAAGGCGTGGCACCGCGACTACACGGACCTCGGGCTGACCGTCGTCGGTGTGCACGTGCCCGAGTTCGCCTTCGGCCGGGACCCGAGCAACATCGAGCAGGCCGTCCGGGGCCAGGGGCTCACCTATCCCGTCGCCATGGACAACGCGTACGCGTTCTGGCGCGCGTTGCGCAACGACGCCTGGCCGGCGAAGTACCTCTTCGACACCGACGGACGACTCGTCGACAGGTGGGTCGGTGAGGGTGCCTACGAGCAGGTGGAGTCGGAGATCCGGCGGCTTCTTCAGACACGGGCACCAGGTACCGAACTGCCGCCGGTCAGCCCCGAGACGACGCGGTTCGCCGCCACCGGCGAGCCTTCCTACCTCGGCATCACGCCCGAGACGTACCTCGGTGCCGACCGGGGCGTACCGGGCAGCTACGCGGTGGCCGGCGACTGGCGCAGCGAGGGCGAGTACGTCGAGCTGGCCAGCGGCGGCGGGGAACTCGGGTTGCCCTTCGACGCCGGCGAGGTGAACCTCGTCGTCGACCCGGGACCTGACGGGCCGGCCACCGTCCAGGTGCTGCTCGACGGGAACCCGATCGGCCACGAGCGCGGCGCCGACGTCGAGCCGGACGGCGTCGTGCGAATCGACCGGGCACGCATGATCCGACTCGTCGCCGGTGCGTCCCGGGGTGACCGCCTGCTGACGCTCGTCACCGACCAACCGGGTCTGCGTGCGTACGTCTTCACCTTCGGTCCGTAGGATTCTCTAGCGCAGGGAGGAAGCGATGACGACGCAGAAGGCGATCCTGGCTGGCGGTTGCTTCTGGGGCATGCAGGATCTGATCCGCAAGCGGCCCGGCGTGCTCGACACCCGCGTCGGCTACACCGGCGGAGACGTGCCGAACGCGACCTACCTCAACCATGGCACGCACGCCGAGGCGATCGAGATCAGCTATGACCCGGCGCAGGTGTCCTACCGGGACCTGCTGGAGTTCTTCTTCCAGATCCACGATCCGACCACGAAGAACCGGCAGGGCAACGACGTCGGAGTGAGCTACCGGTCGGCCATCTTCTACGGCGACGACGAGCAGCGGAGGGAAGCCGAGGACACCATCGCCGACGTCGACGCCTCCGGCCTGTGGCCCGGCAAGGTGGTCACCGAGGTGAGCCCGGCCGGTCCCTTCTGGGAGGCCGAGCCGGAGCACCAGGACTACCTGGAGAAGCACCCCGGCGGGTACACCTGCCATTTCCCCCGGCCGGACTGGAAGCTGCCCCGGCGAGCGAAAGACCGCACCTGACCGAGACCGTGCCCGGCTCGCGGGGGCCGGCCACGACTCAGGGCCGGTCCCCTGGGGGCCGGCCCTGTCGTTTTTCCTGCTCAGGTGAGCGGAGGATACGAGATTCGAACTCGTGAGGGTGTTAACCCAACACGCTTTCCAAGCGTGCGCCCTAGGCCTCTAGGCGAATCCTCCGCGAGCCAGGATACAGGTCCGCGCCGGGCTTCCCACCCCACCACCCCCTGAAGATCCACGGTCGGTCGGGTAGGCTGGGCGTACCTCCCGTGCGGCGGTATCTCGTGAACCTCCCCAGGGCCGGAAGGCAGCAAGGATAAGCGAGCTCTGCCGGGTGCACGGGGGGCCTTTCTGTCTCCGGCGCTCTTTGGGTTCTCCAGTTGCGGCATCCTGGGGTCTCCCGGCCGCTGGAAGCCGCAAGATGCCGCAATCGGAGTGGATCATCCCGGCAGTGCGCCTGTCGCGGCCTACCGCAACCCAGCCGGGCCACCCGAGGCGGCCCGGCGGGGTGGGTGGTCAGGCGGGCGAGGTCGGCGCAGAATGGCTCGGTCGAGAGGAGGCGGGACGCCGTGGCACTGGCGCTCTACCGCAAGTACCGGCCGCGTACCTTCGCCGAGGTCATCGGGCAGGAGCACGTCACCGAGCCGTTGTCGCAGGCGCTGCGCAGCGGGCGGCTCAACCACGCGTACCTCTTCTCCGGCCCACGCGGCTGCGGCAAGACCTCAAGCGCCCGGATCCTGGCCCGCTCGCTCAACTGCGAGCACGGGCCCACCCCGGAGCCCTGCGGCACCTGCGACTCCTGTCGGTCACTGGCCGGTGACGGGGCCGGCTCGATCGACGTCATCGAGATCGACGCGGCCAGCCACGGTGGCGTGGACGACGCCCGTGAGCTGCGGGAGAAGGCGTTCTTCGCGCCGGCCAACAGCCGCTTCAAGATCTATGTCATCGACGAGGCGCACATGGTCTCGTCGGCCGGCTTCAACGCCCTGCTCAAGCTGGTCGAGGAACCCCCGGAGTACGTCAAGTTCATCTTCGCCACCACGGAGCCGGAGAAGGTCCTCGGCACCATCAAGTCGCGGACCCACCACTACCCGTTCCGACTGATCCCGCCGAAGGTGCTGCGGCCGTACCTTGAGCAGCTGACCCAGGCCGAGGGGGTGCAGGTCGAGCCGGCGGTGTTCCCGCTCGTGGTGCGCGCCGGTGGCGGCAGCGCCCGGGACAGCCTCTCCGTACTCGACCAGCTCATCGCCGGTGCCGGGCCCGACGGGGTGAGCTACGCCCGGGCCGCCGCGCTGCTCGGGGTGACCGACGCGGCGCTTATCGACGAGATGTGCGACGCCCTCGCCGCCGGGGACGGCGCCGCCGCGTACGCCACCGTCGACCGGGTCGCCGAGGCCGGGCACGACCCCCGCCGGTTCGCCGCCGACCTGCTGGAACGGCTCCGCGACCTGATCGTGCTCCAGCAGGTGCCCGACGCGGTGACCAAGGGGCTCATCGACGGGCCGGACGACCAGATCGAGCGGATGGCCGCCCAGACCCAGCAGCTCGGCCCGGGCACCCTGTCCCGCTGCGCCGACATCGTGCACGACGGCCTGGTCGAGATGCGTGGCACCACCGCGCCCCGGCTGCTGCTGGAGTTGATCTGCGCCCGGATGCTGCTGCCCGGCGTCGACGACGGCACCGGCGGCCTGCTCCAGCGCCTCGAACGCATGGAACGCCGGCTCACCCTCGCCGGCACCGACGCGCCGCCGGCCACCGCCGGCTCCGCGCCCGCCACCAACCCCCCGGCGGTACGCACCCAGCCTCCCGCCGCGCCCGCGGCTGCCGCCGCGAACCGGGCCGGGACCGGCGCTGCCGCGCCGGCTACCGCCACCTCGTCGATCGGCCGCGACAGCGCATCCTCGTCGGCGGAGCGCGGCAGCGGCCGTTCGTACTCCGCTCGTGGCGACAGGTCGTCGGCTGGCCCGGACAGCGCGACTCAGGCCGCCGGTCATGACGGGGTGTCGTCCGCCGATCCCGACGGCACGACCCGGCACGCCGGTCGTGGCGGCGCGATCCCGAGCGGTGGTCCTGACGGCGGTGCCGAGAACGCCGGTCGTGCTGGAGCGACCTCGACCGCTGGCCCGGGGACGGGCGGTACCACAGCGGGTGGTCGGGCCGACGCGGGTCAGGGTGCCGCCGGGAACGGGGCCGGCACTGGTCCGGCCGGTGGACCCGGTGGCGGCAGTTCGGGGGGACCGGATGGCACCCAGAGCGATGCGGTCGACGGTGTCGCCACGCCCCGGCGACCCGTGCCACAGTCGGCCGTCATGCCCGATCCGGCGACCCCGGAGCCGCCCCGCCCCGGCGCGGTGAGCCCCGGCGTACTGGACGCGGTCGCGGTGCGCCGGGTCTGGCCGGAGGTGGTCGGCAAGGTCAACCGGAGCAACAAGCGGATCGCCGCGCTGATGCGCGACGCGGTCGTCCGTGACCTCGACGGGGACACCCTCGTGCTGACCGTGAAGTCGGCGGTGTTGGCCCGGATGATGTCCGACCACGCGCAGGTGCTCACCGACGCGCTCTACGAGGAGTTGGGCGGACGCTGGCAGATCCGCTGCGAGGTGGCCGGCGAACGGGGCGGGGCATCGCCTGGCCCACATCGCAGCCCGTCCGCTCCCGGCCCGGCTCCCGCTCCGGTCGTCGCCAGTCCGCAGGTGCCCGCAGGGCGGGCCGATCGAGGCCGCTCCGGCGGTGCCTCCGGCGCTCATCGGTCGGGTGACCCGGCCACCACCACGGCTGAGGACAGCGACGACGACTGGCCCGAGCCGGCCCGCCCAGGTGGTAGTGCCGCGTCCGCTGCCGACGACGACTGGCCGGAGGCGGCCCGTCCCGGCGGTGGGTCGGTCGATGCGGCGGCGGACTCGTCGGGCGACCCTCGGGCAGCTGCCCCGCACGCCTCGGCGGACCCGGTAGCGCCGGGTGCCCCGTCGAGCCGTGGCGCGGGTGACGGCTCACCGGTCGCCGGTGCGGACGGCGCGGGTACGCACGCCACCGGAACGGCCGGTGGGCAGGACGGGGCGCGGACATCCTTCGGTTCGGACCGGACCGGCGTGAGTGGGGTGCCGGGTACCGCGCGGGCGACCGTCGGATCGGCTGGAGCGGCGACAGCCGCCAGGTCGGGTGGGGCTCGGGCGAACGGTGGGTCGGGCGGCCACGGGTCGGTTGCCGCACCGCGCCAGGCGGGAGCGCCCAACGGCAATGGCAGCTCCGGTGGTGCCCCGGTCAGCAGCGCGATCGCGGCGGCTCGGGCGGCAGCGGCCGGGCGGGGTACGCGTACCGCCAAGGGGGCCCGGCAGACCGCGGACGCGGAGTTCGCCGGCGAGCCGCCGTACGACCCGGATTTCGACGGCCCGTTGCGCGGTGGCGCGGGACGTCCCGGCGGTGCTCAACCGGCCGCCACCCCTGCCTACGAGGGCTTTGACCCGGGTGACGAGCCACTCGACGAGATCATCGACGAGAAGACCGCCCGCGAGTCGAGCGAGGAACAGGCCGTACGCCTGCTCCGGGAGACTTTCGGCAGCGTCGAGAAGATCAACGACTGAGTTCGCGGCCGGCACCGTGACCGGGGTGCGGCGCGCGGGGTAGGTCGGTGGGTGGCGTTAGGGTGGGCGGCGGCAGCAAAGGCGAGTCGAGGGAGTCATCGTGCGGCCTGGTGGACAGCCGAACATGCAGCAGATGCTGAAGCAGGCGCAGAAGATGCAGCAGCAGATCGCCAAGGCACAGGCGGAGCTGGCCGAGGCCGAGGTGACCGGCACCGCCGGCGGCGGCCTGGTCACCGCTGTCGTCACCGGTTCCGGCGAGGTCAAGAGCATCAAG
This sequence comes from Micromonospora sp. C51, assembly GCF_018070435.1. NCBI lineage: Bacteria > Bacillati > Actinomycetota > Actinomycetes > Micromonosporales > Micromonosporaceae > Micromonospora > Micromonospora sp. C51. The sequence goes on from NZ_JAGPXQ010000036.1 coordinate 46,466, forward strand.
ATCGACCCGAAGGCTGTCGACCCGGACGACGTGGAGACCCTGGAGGATCTCGTCGTCGCCGCGCTCCACAACGCCACCGAGGCGGCTCGCGAGCTGACCGAGCAGAAGATGGGCCCGGTCGCGGGCGGGATGGGCGGCCTCGGCCTGCCCGGGTTCTGAGCCCACAGATGTACGAGGGCGCCATCCAGGATCTGATCGACGAGCTGGGCCGACTGCCGGGCGTGGGCCCCAAGAGTGCCCAGCGGATCGCCTTTCACGTGCTGTCCGCCGACCCGGCCGACATCAACCGGCTGGCCGGCGCGCTGCGCAAGGTCAAGGAGCTGGTGCGGTTCTGCACCAGCTGCTACAACGTCGCCGAGTCCGACCAGTGCCGGATCTGCCGCGACCCGCGCCGCACCGACGAGGTGATCTGCGTGGTCGAGGAGCCGAAGGACGTGGTGGCGATCGAGCGGACCGGTGAGTTCCGCGGCCGGTACCACGTGCTCGGCGGGGCGATCAATCCGCTGGAGGGCATCGGGCCGGACAATCTGCGCATCCGCGAGTTGATGACCCGTCTCGGCGGCGGCGCGATTCGTGAGCTGATCCTGGCCACCGACCCGAACACCGAGGGCGAGGCGACTGCGACCTACCTCGCGCTGATGGTGAAGCCGATGGGGATCGCGGTGACCCGGCTGGCCAGCGGGCTACCGGTCGGCGGCGACCTGGAGTACGCCGACGAGATCACCCTGGGCCGGGCGTTCGAGGGCCGCCGCGCCGTGTGACGGATCCGCCGAGCGGCGGCCCGTGGGGGTTGCCCGTCGGCGGTGACGTGCTGGTAGTGGCCGGCCCCACCGGTTGCCTGCGGCGCGAGGGAGGTCGAGGTGCGGCAGGAACGGGACGAGCGGCCTTGGGCACCCTCGGTGCTGGCTGCTCTGTTGGTGCTTGCCGTGCTGGCCGGTTGGTGGTGTGTCGCGGGAAAGATGCGCCAGTTCCGCGAGGCGAGCGACCGCGGCGAGACGGCGGCTGCGGCGGAACTCGACCGACGGGCTGGCGACTACGCCGAGGCGGCGGTCGCCGCCGGGGCAGGGACGTCCGACGACCGGTTGCGCGACCTGGCCGCCGAGCGGCAGGTGGAGATCTGGGAGATCCGCCGAGAGCCGGCACTGTCGCTGGTCGTCCAGTCGACCGAGGCCTACGGTCCCTGGCCGGACGGACTGTTGCAGCTGTGCCATCGACTTGATTTCCGGGGGCTGGGCACCCCGGATGCCGGCTTCGATCTGGTACGTCTGCCCTCGTGCCCAGCCCCGCCGACGCCGTAAGAGGTGCCGGGTCGACGGTATGACACACTGCTGATGTTCTGCCCAATCGATGTAACAGAATGATATCGATTGTTTGGGGCTATTGAGCGCTTTTGTCCGTGCGCCTGCTGGTCCGCGTGACCGGGGCCAGGCACTAAGGACACGATCCGGTACCAAGAGCTTCCAGCGCCGTTTCCCGCCGGTCCGAACGGGAGCTAAGGTCACGGCCATCGGTGACCCTGTCACCACGTTGTCCGTACCCCCAAGGACGAGGTGAAGCACCATGCGTGCATCCAGGCCGAAGGTCGCTATCGCGGCCGTGGCGGCCGCGGCCCTCGCGGTTGCAGGCTGTGCCGAGAGCGACCGCGAAGGTTCCGGCGGTAGTAAGAACGAGACGCTCGTCTTCGGCGTCGCTTCTGACCCGAAGGTGCTCGACCCGAGCTTCGCCAGTGACGGTGAGTCGCTGCGCGTGGCCCGCCAGGTGTTCGAGACGCTGGTTCGCCCGGAAGAGGGCGGCACGACGGTCAGCCCCGGCCTCGCCGAGTCGTGGGAGCCGGACGCCGCCGGTACGACCTGGACGTTCAAGCTGCGGTCCGGCGTGAAGTTCCACGACGGCACCGACTTCAACGCCGAGGCCGTCTGCGCCAACTTCGACCGTTGGTACAACGCCAAGGGCCTGATGCAGAGCCCGGACGTGACCGCCTACTGGCAGGACGTCATGGGTGGCTTCGCCGCCAACGAGGACGACACCCTCGGTGAGAGCCTCTTCAAGTCCTGCTCTGCCACCGACCCCACCACGGTCGCGCTGACCTTCAGCCGGGTTTCCAGCAAGATCCCGGCCGCCCTGATGCTGCCGTCCTTCTCCATGCACAGCCCGAAGGCGCTCCAGGAGTACGACGCCAGCAACGTAGGCGGTAGTGCGGACGACATCAAGTACCCCGTGTACGCGACCGAGCACCCGACCGGTACCGGCCCGTTCAAGTTCAAGACCTGGGACATCGCGAACAAGACGCTGACCCTGGAGCGGAACGAGGACTACTGGGGCGACAAGGCCAAGCTGAAGAGCCTGATCTTCAAGACCATCTCGGACGAGAACGCCCGTAAGCAGGAGTTGAGCTCCGGCGGCATCCAGGGTTACGACCTGGTCGGCCCGGCCGACGTCGAGCCGCTCAAGAACGAGGGCTTCAACGTCCTGACCCGGCCCGCCTTCAACATCCTCTACCTGGGCATCAACCAGAAGGGGAACCCGAAGCTGGCCGACCTGAAGGTCCGGCAGGCGCTCGCCCACGCCATCAACCGTCAGGCGCTTGTCGACTCGAAGCTGCCCCCGGGCGCCCAGGTCGCGGTGAACTTCTTCCCCGACACGGTGGAGGGCTGGAACGGCGACGTCACCAAGTACGAGTACGACGTCGAGAAGGCCAAGTCGCTGCTGGCCGAGGCCGGCGCATCGGACCTGACCCTGCGGTTCCACTACCCGACCGAGGTCACCCGGCCCTACATGCCGAACCCGAAGGACCTGTTCGAGCTGGTCTCGGCGGACCTCCAGGCGGCCGGCATCAAGATCGAGCCGATCCCGCTGAAGTGGAGCCCGGACTACCTCAACGCCACCACCTCCGGGGACAAGCACGACCTGCACTTCCTCGGGTGGACCGGCGACTACGGCGACGGCTACAACTTCATCGGTACGTTCTTCGACCGGCAGAAGGACGAGTGGGGCTTCAACAACCAGGCCCTGTTCGACAAGTTCCGTCAGGCGGACACCACTGCTGACCAGGCGGCCCGGGTGGCGCTCTACAAGGAGCTGAACGCCGACATCATGAACTTCCTGCCCGGTGTGCCGATCTCGCACTCGCCGCCGGCCATCGTGTTCGGCAAGGACGTGACCGGGGTCAAGGCGAGCCCGCTCACCGACGAGCGGTTCGCCACCGCTGAGTTCAAGTCCTGATCTGACGCACCGACCACGGGCGGGCGCTGTGACCCACAGCGCCCGCCCGTGATCCCTTGCCCCCTTCTGAGGCCGCCGTGTTCCGGTTCATCGTCAGACGCCTGCTTCAGCTGATACCCACGCTGTTCGGGCTCTCCATCCTGTTGTTCATCTGGCTCCGGCGACTGCCCGGAGGCCCCGAGACCGCCATTCTCGGCGAGCGGGGCACGCCCGAGATGCGCGCCGCGATCCGCCGCAATCTCGGTCTCGACGAGCCGATCCTGATCCAGTACGGACGGTTCGTCCGCCGGATGATCCGCCTCGACCTGGGTACGTCCATCTCGACGAAGCGCGAGGTGACGACGGAGTTCCTGCAACGATTCCCTGGCACCGTCGAGCTGACCATCACCGCGATGGTGATCGCGATCGGCATCGGCATCCCGCTGGGCTACCTGGCCGCCCGTCGGCGCGGCCGGTTCCTCGACCACGCCTCCGTGGGCGGGTCGCTGATCGGCATCTGCATCCCGGTCTTCTTCCTGGCGTACATCCTCAAGGCGATCTTCTCGGAGAACCTGGGCTGGTTCCCCTCCAGCGGTCGGCAGGACCCGACCATCGACGCCACCCGGATCACCAACTTCTTCGTGCTCGACGGGCTGATGACCCGGGAGTGGGACGCCGCCGCCGACGCGCTCATGCATCTCGTGCTGCCAGGGGTGGCGCTGGCCAGCATTCCGCTGGCGATCATCGTCCGGATCACCCGGGCCAGCGTGCTTGAGGTGCTCAACGAGGACTTCGTGCGTACCGCCGAGGCCAAGGGCCTGACCGAGAACGTGGTCCGTCGCCGGCACGTGCTGCGAAACGCCATGCTTCCGGTCGCCACCTCGATCGGTCTGCTCACCGGTGGTCTGCTCTCCGGCGCGGTGCTCACCGAGACTGTGTTCGCGTTCAGCGGGATCGGCGCCTTCCTCGCCGATTCGATCGATCAGCGCGACTATCCGGTGCTGATGGGCTTCATCATGATCATCGCGGTGGTGTACGTGTTGGTGAACCTGATGGTGGACCTCTCCTACAGCCTGATCGACCCGAGGGTGAGGGTCCGATGACGACCATCGGCGGGAAGAAGCGCGAGAAGATCGACCGGCTCGCCGAACTCGCCGCCCGCGACGAGGAGCGAGGGGTCAGCCTCTGGCAGGACGCCTTCCGCCGGCTGCGGCGCAACCCGGCGGCCATCGTCGGCGCGGTGATCCTGGCCATCTTCGTGCTGGTGGCGGTCGTCGGCCCGTTCTTCGTGCCGTACGGCCCGAAGGACACCATCGGCATCCGCGAGGGCGTGGTCCGGGTGGGGCAGGGGATGATCCCCGGTCACTCGGCCGAGCACTGGCTCGGCTACGACCACCAGGGCCGGGACGTCTTCAGCCGGATGATCGTCGGGGCCCGACAGACCCTGCTGGTCGGCGTGGTCGCCACCCTGATCGGTCTTGCCGTGGGTGCGCTGATCGGTGGCGTCGCCGGTGCCGCCGCCGGCCTCGGTGGCCGGTTGGGCCGCTGGGTGGACACCGTCCTGATGCGCTTCATCGACATGCTGCTGGCCATGCCGAGCCTGCTGCTCGCGGTGAGCATCGCCGCACTGCTCGGGCCGAGCCTGACCACCGTGATGATCGCGGTCGGGATGGTCTCGGTGCCGGTCTTCGCCCGGCTGCTGCGTGGCTCGATGATCGCCCAGTCCAACAGCGACTACGTGCTGGCCGCCACCTCGCTCGGCGTCCGCAAGTCCAAGATCGCGCTGGCCCACGTGCTGCCGAACTCGCTCGCTCCGGTCATCGTGCAGGCCACCCTGACGCTGGCCACCGCGATCATCGAGGCCGCCGCGCTGTCCTTCCTCGGACTCGGCAACCCCGACTCGGCCACCCCCGAGTGGGGCGTGATGCTTGCCGACGCGCAGCAGTGGCTCGGCATCCGGCCAGCCCTCGCCATCTACCCGGCGGTCGCCATCATCATCACCGCGCTGGGGTTCACCCTGCTCGGTGAGGCGATGCGTGAAGCCCTCGACCCGAAGCTGCGGAAGTAGGTGTGCCTAGCATGAACAGTGCGTACGCGACTTCCGGGTCCGTGAACGAAAGGGCGGTGCGGTATGGCACTGCTTGATGTCGAAGACCTGTCCGTCACCTTCGCCCGGCGCGGTCAGCGGACCGTACGGGCCGTCGACGGAGTCTCCTTCTCCGTGGAGGCGGGTGAGGTGGTCGGCCTGGTCGGCGAGTCCGGCTGCGGCAAGTCGGTCACCTCACTGGCGATCATGGGCCTGCTGCCCAAGCAGCCCGGCCTCCAGGTGGCCGGTAAGGCCGTCTTCGACGGCACCGACCTGCTTCAGCTCGACGATCGGTCGCGGCGGGACATCCGGGGTCGGGACGTCGCCATGATCTTCCAGGATCCGCTGTCGTCGCTGAACCCGGTCGTGCCGATCGGGCTTCAGGTGACCGAGGTGCTGACCCGGCACCGGGGGATGAGGGGGGAGGCGGCGGCGAAGGAGGCGGCACAGTTGCTGGACCGGGTCGGCATCCCCGACCCGAAGCGGCGGCTGAAGGAGTACCCTCACCAGCTCTCCGGTGGGATGCGCCAGCGCGCCCTGATCGCCATGGCGGTGGCCTGTCAGCCCCGACTGCTCATCGCCGACGAGCCGACGACCGCGCTGGACGTCACCATCCAGGCGCAGATCCTGGAACTGTTGAAGGATCTGGTCCGGGACTCCGGCACCGCGCTGGTGATGATCACGCACGATCTGGGCGTGGTGGCCGGCATGTGCGACACCATCAACGTGCTCTATGGCGGTCGGGTGGTGGAGACCGCGCGGCGGCGTCCGCTGTTCCGTCAGCCTCGGCACCCGTACACCGTGGGGTTGCTCGGCTCGGTGCCGCGCCTGGACGCGGGACGCGGTGAGCGGCTGAATCCGATTCCGGGCTCGGTGCGTGACCTGCTGCCCTGGCCGGACGGCTGCGCCTTCGCCCCGCGCTGCGACCGACGGGTGGACGCCTGCGTCGGCGAGCCGCCGGAACTGGTGTTGACCCACGACGGTCGCAGCTACCGGTGCGTCAACCCGGCCCCGGTGCCGGGCCTGACCCGCGGCGAGGAGGTCCGGGAGGCGCAACCGGGACAGGCCGCGCCGGGTTCGGTGCCCGCGCAGGCGGTGCCGGACGACCCGCCGGCCGTGCCGGGCCTGGCCGCCGCCCCCAGCGAGGAGGAGACGCCGTGAGCGAGCGCAGCGAGCGAATCAATCGGCTCAGTGTGGTGGTGCCTCATGGCGGCACGCAGCGAAGCGGAGTGCCGTCATGACCGGAGAGGACACCCTCGTCGAGGTACGGGACCTGAAGGTGCACTTCCCGATCAAGCGGGGGGTGCTGTTCGACCGTACGGTCGGCCACGTCAAGGCGGTCGACGGCGTTGACCTGCGCATCACGCGCGGCCAGACGTACGGCCTGGTCGGCGAGTCGGGCTGCGGAAAGTCCACGCTCGGGCGGGCGTTGCTCCAGCTCACCCCGCCGACCTCGGGCGAGGTCAGCTTCGACGGGGTCGAGCTGACCACGTTGGCACCGAACAAGCTGCGCACGATGCGGCGTCGGATGCAAATGATCTTCCAGGACCCGATGTCCAGCCTCGATCCCCGGCAGAACGTCGAGTCCATCCTCACCGAGGGGCTACAGGCGCACGGTATCGGTGGTGACCGGGACAGTCGTCGCAAGATCATCGCTGAGACGTTGGACCAGGTCGGGCTGCCGCGTTGGTCGCTGTCCCGTTACCCGCACGAGTTCTCCGGCGGCCAGCGGCAGCGCATCGGTATCGCCCGGGCGCTGGTGCTGGGGCCGGAACTCATCGTCGCGGACGAGCCGGTCTCCGCGCTCGACGTGTCGATTCAGGCCCAGGTGGTCAACCTCCTCGACGAGCTTCAGGACAACCTCGGTCTGACCTACCTGGTGATCGCGCACGACCTGGCGGTGGTTCGGCACATCTCCGACACCGTCGGCGTGATGTACCTGGGGGCGCTGGTCGAGGAGGCGCCGAGCGACCGGCTCTACACCGAACCGCTGCACCCGTACACCCGGGCGCTGATGTCGGCGGTGCCGGTGCCCGACCCGGACGTGGAGGACCGCCGGGAGCGCATCCTCATCGCCGGTGATCTGCCCTCGCCGGCCAACCCGCCGTCGGGCTGCCGCTTCCACACCCGGTGCCCGTGGGCGCAGCCGACCCGCTGCGCCGACGAGCGGCCGGAACTGCGGGACATCGGCGGCAGCCGGGTCGCCTGCCACTGGGCCGAGCAGATCGCCAGCGGGGAACTGCGTCGGCACAAGGTCAGCGTGGAGATCACCCGGCCAGCGGGCGAGGGTGAGGATCCCTCGGTCGTTTCCGCCCCCACCGAGCCCGGCTCCTTCGTGTAGGTCGTCCGCGCAAGGGTCCCTTCCCCACGCCCGAGCTGCCGGAAGGGGCCCCTGCCGGATACTGCCGACGACGCGGGGCGATCAGCCCTCGGGACGGTGCAGCAGGCCGAGGGCGATGCTGTGTACCGCGTCCAGCCCGGAAGCGTCGGCCAGCGGCGCGCTGCCGCCGGTGACCGCGTACCACTCGTCGGCGTCCTTGTACTGCACGTGCAGACTGACCCGGCCGTCGGCGAAGTCGGTGCGCAGGGTCAGCTCGCCGGTCACCACGCCGACCTCGTCGGTCATCACGCCGCCCGGCCCCGGCACGATGTCGGCGGTGCGGCTCTGCGGGCCGGTGGCACCGCCGGCGTCGGCGGTCATCCCGGCACCCGGCACCTCCACCTGTCCCGCGGCGGCACCGTCCGCGGTCATGCCGGCCGTGGCCGGGCCGGGGCTGCCGGTGGCCGCCGCCGCGTCCTCGCCGCCCGGGTCCGGCGTACGCTCGGGCGCCGGTGCCCCGTCGGCGCCGGTTACGGCTTGCTCTCCCATGTGCAGCCCTCCAACATGTCGGCCAGTTCGGCCTGCTCGGCACTGGTCACCGTCAGCTGCCAGTGGTGCTTCACCGCCACCCAGTCCCCGGCATATTGACACCAGTATGACCGGTTTGATGGCTTCCACTGGGACGGGTCCTGGTCACCCTTTGCCCGGTTGGAGGATGCGGAAACCGCGAAGAGCTGCGGTCGGTCGAGGTCGTTGGCGAAGTCACCGCGCTTCGAGTCGTCCCATTCGTCGGCGCCGGAGCGCCAGGCGTTGGCCAGCGGGACCATGTGGTCGACGTCCACGTCGGAGGGGTCGGTGAAGGTGCGGCCGTCATAGACGCTTTCCCACCGCCCACCGACCACGTTGCAGCCGGAGTGCTCGATGGATTTGCCGTCGCGCTCCAGCACGGTGTCGCGGACGTCGCAGTTCTGGCCGGTCTTGCGCCAGTGCGGGAAGCGGTTGCGGCTGTAGCCGCGCATCGAACCCGCCTCGGCGACGGTCAGCTCCGCGAGCATCTGATTGATGTTGCCGCTACCGCTCGGCGGCGTGACCGGCTCCTCCTCAAGCGGGACGCAGCCGGCGGCGCCGAGGGTCAGCGCCGCGATGAGCGCGAGCGCCCCCGGGACGCGCGGTCCTGATCTGGTACGCACAGACGACACCTCTCCAGCTTGCGGGCTTCCGGCGATCCCGCACAGTACCCGGCTAGGGTTTCGGCGTTTCGTGGTGTCTGACGGATGGCGCACGGCAGATTGGTAACCATGCCCGAACCCTCGTCCGCCCTCCGCCTGCGCAGCAGCGCCGGCCGGGGCACCTTGGCCGCCGCCGTGCTCGCCTCCGGCATGGTCTTCCTGGACAGCACCGTGGTCAACGTGGCGCTGCCCCACCTCGGCGCCGATCTCGACGCGTCGGTGGCGGGTCTGCAATGGACCATCAACGGCTACCTGTTGACGCTCGCCGCGTTCGTCCTGCTCGGTGGGGCGCTGGGCGATCGCTTCGGGCGTCGGCGGGTGTTCCTGCTCGGCGTGGTCTGGTTCACCGCCGCCTCCATCCTCTGCGGGCTCGCCCTGCGCACCGACTGGCTGGTGGCCGCGCGGTTCCTTCAGGGCGCCGGGGGTGCCCTGCTCACCCCGGGCTCGCTGGCATTGCTTCAGGCCAGCTTCCATCCCGACGACCGGGCGAAGACGATCGGAGCGTGGTCGGGACTCTCCGGTGTCTCCACCGCGCTCGGCCCGTTCATCGGCGGTTGGCTGATCGACGCCCTCTCCTGGCGATGGATCTTCTTCCTGAACGTGCCGCTGGCGGTGCTGGTCGTGCTGGCGACACTCCGCTGGGTTCCCGAGAGTCGGGACGAGAACGCGTCCCGGAAGCGGGGCGCCCGCCAGTTCGATGTGGCCGGTGCCCTGCTCGGCGCACTCGCCCTGGCCGGGGTCACGTACGCCCTGGTCGACGCCCCCGACCGGGGCCTGGACTCGCCGGCGGTGGTGGTGGCGGCCCTGGCCGGGGTGGTCGCCGCCGTGGCGTTCGTGTTCCTGGAGCGACGCCGGGGGGAGACCGCGATGCTGCCCACCGGCCTGTTCGGCAGCCGGCTGTTCTCGGTGCTGAACTTCTTCACCGTGCTGGTCTACGCCGCCCTCGGCGGGTTCACCTTCTTCATCGCCGTCTACCTGCAGAACGTGGTCGGCTGGTCAGCCCTGCTCACCGGCCTCGCGCTGCTGCCGATGACCCTGCTGCTGCTGGTCGGCTCGCCGCTCACCGGTGCGCTGTCGACGAGGATCGGACCCCGGTTGCCGCTGACCGTCGGGCCGCTGCTGGCCGCCCTCGGGCTGCTGATGCTGCGCGGGATCGAGCCGGGGGCATCGTACTGGCGGGAGGTGCTGCCCGGGGTGGCGATCTTCGGCGTCGGGCTGACCCTGGTCGTGGCGCCGCTGACCGCCTCGGTGCTGGCCGCCGTCAACGACCGCTTCGCGGGGGTGGCCAGCGGGTTCAACAACGCCGCGTCGCGGGTCGGCGGGCTGCTCGCGGTGGCGGCCCTGCCGTTGCTGGTCGGGCTCACCGGCACCGGGTACGAACAGCCCGCGGAACTCACCTCGGCCTACCGTGGCGCGTTGCTCTGGTGCGCCGGTCTGCTGGTGGCCGGCGCTCTCATCGCCGCCCTGCTGGTCCATCGTCCGGCCCGTCGCCCGCCACCGGCCCAGCCCTGCCACTCGTTGCCGGTCTCCACGCCGAGATGACGCAGGGCCCCGCGCCGGTGCGGGGCCCTGCCTGCCGGTTCAGCCTCGGGCGCGGTTGACGGCGCTGGTGACCGCCTTGATGGAGGCGGTGACGATGTTGGCGTCCATGCCGACGCCCCAGACCGTGTGCCCCTGCACCTCGCACTCGACGTACGCGGCGGCCTGGGCGTCCCCACCGGAGGAGAGCGCGTGCTCGTGGTAGTCGAGCACGCGTACGCTCACCCCGGCCGAGCCCAGCGCATTGACGTACGCGTCGATCGGGCCGTTTCCGATCGCCGTGATCGAGCGATCCTGTCCGCCGATGTGGATCTCGGCGGCGATCTCGACCTTTCCGTCGGCGGTGCCGATCGTGTACTCGGACAGCGCCACCGCAGGGTCGCGCTGGTGGTCGAGCAGGTACTGCCCGGCGAAGATCTGCCACATGGTGGCCGGGTCGACCTCACCGCCGTCGTGGTCGGTCACCTGCTGCACCACGCCGGAGAACTCGATCTGGAGCCGGCGGGGCAGGTCGAGCTGATGCTCGGTCTTCATGATGTACGCGACGCCGCCCTTGCCGGACTGCGAGTTGACCCGGATCACCGCTTCGTAGCTGCGGCCCAGATCCTTCGGGTCGATCGGCAGGTACGGCACCGCCCAGGTGAACTCGTCGACCGGCACCCCGGCCGCTGCCGCGTCGGCCTCCAACGCGGTGAACCCCTTGTTGATGGCGTCCTGGTGGGAGCCGGAGAAGGCGGTGTAGACCAGGTCGCCGGCGTACGGGTGGCGCTCGTGCACGGGCAGCTGGTTGCAGTACTCGACGGCCCGCTTGATCTCGTCGATGTCCGAGAAGTCGATCATCGGGTCGATGCCCTGGGAGAACAGGTTCAGGCCCAGCGTGACCAGGTCGACGTTGCCGGTGCGCTCACCGTTGCCGAACAGGCAGCCCTCGATCCGGTCCGCCCCGGCGAGCAGGCCCAGTTCGGCGGCGGCCACCCCGGTGCCCCGGTCGTTGTGTGGGTGCAGGCTGAGCACCAGGCTGTCGCGGCGGGGCAGGCGTCGGTGCATCCACTCGATCGAGTCGGCGTACACGTTCGGCGTGGCCATCTCGACGGTGGCCGGCAGGTTGATGATCAGCTTGCGGTCCGGAGTGGGGTCGATCACCTCGATGACCTTGGCGCAGACCTCCAGCGCGTACTCCAGCTCGGTGCCGGTGTAGGACTCCGGCGAGTACTCGTAGAAGATCTCGGTGTCCGGGGTGTGGATCTCCGCGTACTTCTGGCAGAGGCGGGCGCCGCTGGTCGCGATGTCGGTGATGCCGTCCCGGTCCAGCCCGAACACGACCCGGCGTTGCAGGGTGGAGGTCGAGTTGTAGAAGTGCACGATCGCCCGACGGGCCCCGCGCAGCGATTCGAAGGTGCGGTCGATCAGGTGCTCCCGGCACTGGGTGAGCACCTGGATGGTGACATCCTCGGGGATCAGATCCTGCTCGATCAGCTGGCGGACGAAGTCGTAGTCGGTCTGGCTGGCCGACGGGAAGCCGACCTCGATCTCCTTGTAGCCCATCTGCACCAGGAGCTGGAACATCCGGCGCTTGCGCTCGGGTGACATCGGGTCGATCAGCGCCTGGTTGCCGTCCCGCAGGTCGACCGCGCACCAGCGCGGGGCGGCCTCGACGTGTCGGGCCGGCCAGCTGCGGTCGGGCAGGTCGATCCGGAACTGTTGCCGGTACGGCTGGTAACGGGCGTACGGCATTCGGCTCGGGCGCTGCCGCGCGAACGGATCGGAGTCGATGTCGGTGGTGCCGGCTGGGTGAGCCATGGCGGAGTTCTCCCGTGGTCATGTGACGTCAGCGGTGGAGGTCGGCGGCGAGGCCGAGAAGATCCGGGAAATGCTGGCGGCGCGGTTCGACTCCGCGACGAGGTGCCGGCCGTCAGGCCCCGTCGCGGCGACCAAGGAGAAGGTGCGCCTGCCACATGACAGAGTGACACTACGTGATGGACGTCGGTCTGGGAAGGCTCGTCCGTAGTTTGGGACGAGACTCGCCTTCGTTCCTTCAGCTCGAAGCGTTCGAGCAGCTCAGAAGCAGTTCGGCCAATGGTTGGCGATGGCGTAGTGACGTCTCGTGGCGCAACAGGTCAGCCGGGAGGCTGAACGGATCACCGAGTTGTCCGACCGCCGTCACCACGTACGGTCGCACGTCGGCGGGTAGCTCGAGGTCGGCGACCAGACCGGGCCGGTCGAGTTCGGTCACCTGGCGTACGTGCAGGCCCAACGCGGTGGCCTGCACGGTCAGGTGGGCCACCGCCTGCCCCAGGTCGTACGCCGCGAACGGGTTGTCGCTGGCGTGGTGCGCGGCGAGCAGCAGGACGCTGGCCCGCCCGGCCCACCGCTGCTCGTCCGCCGGTAGGTTGACCAGGATCCGCTTGAAGGTCTCGTCCTCGCGGTGCCCGACGGCGAACCGCCACGGTTGAAGGTTGCCGACCGAGGGCGCCCACCGGGCCGCCTCCAGCAGGGTCATCACTTCGGTTGGCGTCAACTCCGCGACCGGATCGAAGGAGCGGGGGCTCCAGCGGAAGGCGAGCAGCGGAGTGAGGTCGGTCATGGGAAGAGTGTCCCGTATGGGCGTTTTGATCAAGCTGGTCGGGGTGGACGAATGTGGGCAATGACACCCGTAACGGGATAGGTCGTCAGGGCGTTCCCGCGTGCTCGTCCGTACCGGTCGGATCCGGGCCGACGGGCGGGGTGGGATCCACCGGCGCGGCCATGCCCAGCGGCTCACCCTCGACCACCGGACCGGGCAGTTGCACCGTGCCGGGGGCCGGCTCGGGTGGGGCGGCCAAGGTCAGCGTGCCGAACGCCGCCCGTACCGCCGTCGGTGTGCCGTCGGCGTCGAAACAGTAGATGCCGACGTCCAGCGGCGGGTTGATCGATGCCGCGGTGGTCTCCACCGAGTAGCAGCTGCCGGTCGCGTCGGCGGGTGCCATGGCCGGCGACACCGCCAGCGGGGCGCGCCGGTCGGTCAGCACGTCGAGCCAGTCGGTGAACGGGTGCTGCACCCGGGGATCCAGTCGGCGCGGCAGCGTGTCGTCCCGCTCACCGAGGCGTACGCAGCTCGCCGGCTCCGGTCGGGCGGCGGATGGCAGCCCGCACTGGAACAACCCGTCCGCGGTCGCCGCCAGCGTGATGTCGGCGGTGCCGCCGAGCGCCCCGCCCGGCACGTCCACCCGCCAACTGCCGTCGTTCGCGCTGGTGAAGACGATCAGACGGTCGGCGGTCCCGTCCGCCCGCAAGGTGTACCGGGCGACCAGGTGCCGGTCCTGAGCGGCGGCGGCAAGGGCGGCCAACTCGTCCCGGGCCGCATCCGGACCGGCCGGGCGTGGCGCGGCGGTCGGCGGCGGTGCGGGGTCGGTGGGCGGGTCGGACGAGCAGGCGGCGAGAAGTGCGGGCACGGCAAGCGCGAGCGCGACGGTCAGCTGACGGTTCGGATGATGGGCGGCGGGCACCCGGCCATTCTGAGCGTTGGGCAGGGCTCGGCACAGCCCCGGAAAGGCCGGCCTTTCCGGCGTGTCGCAGGCCACTCCGGTCGCCCCGGCGGGCCGGATCGTGGGATCACCTGACCTGGCGGTCAGAGACGCCCGATACCCTGAGGTCGTCCGACCCGCGCCGCCGGCCCCGGTGCCGGCGGCGTCGGCACGCTCAGGGCAACCGGGAGGGAGTGCACCGTCGTGGCACTCGTGGTGCAGAAGTACGGCGGGTCCTCCGTCGCCAACGCCGAGCGGATCAAGCGGGTGGCCGAGCGTATCGTCGCGGCCCGCAAGGTCGGCGACGACGTGGTCGTGGTGGTCTCCGCGATGGGTGACACCACCGACGAACTGCTCGACCTGGCCAACCAGGTGAGCCCGTTGCCGCCCGGCCGGGAGCTGGACATGCTCCTCACCGCCGGCGAACGGATCTCCATGGCGCTGCTCGCCATGGCGATCCACAACCTGGGGTACGAAGCCCGCTCGTTCACCGGCTCCCAGGCCGGCGTGATCACCACGTCGGTGCACGGCCGGGCGCGGATCATCGACGTCACCCCGGGTCGCCTGAAGGGCGCACTGGACGAGGGCGCGGTGGTCATCGTCGCCGGTTTCCAGGGCGTGTCGCAGGACACCAAGGACGTCACCACCCTCGGGCGGGGCGGTTCGGACACCACTGCCGTGGCGCTGGCCGCGGCGCTCCGCGCGGACGTCTGCGAGATCTACACCGACGTCGACGGGGTGTTCACCGCCGATCCGCGGATCGTGCCCAACGCCCGGCACATCAGGCAGATCACCTACGAGGAGATGCTGGAGCTGGCCGCCTGCGGCGCCAAGGTGCTGCACCTGCGTAGCGTGGAGTACGCCCGGCGGGCCGGGCTGCCGATCCATGTCCGTTCGTCATACTCGACAAACACCGGCACCATGGTCACCGGATCGATGGAGGAGCTCTCTGTGGAGCAGGCACTGATCACCGGGGTCGCCCACGACCGTAGCGAGGCCAAGATCACTATCGTCGGGGTACCCGACGAGCCCGGTGCCGCGGCGAGCATCTTCGACACCGTCGCAGGCGCTGAGATCAATATCGACATGATCGTGCAGAACGTCTCCACCGAGGGCACCGGTCGTACGGACATCTCCTTCACCCTGCCGAAGACCGACGGCCCGACCGCGATGGCTGCCCTGAGCAAGATCCAGGAGACCCTGAACTTCAAGGGCCTGCTCTACGACGATCACGTCGGCAAGGTCTCCCTGATCGGCGCCGGGATGCGGTCGCATCCGGGGGTGGCCGCCGGCTTCTTCGCCGCGCTGGGCCAGGCCGGGGTGAACATCGAGATGATCTCCACTTCGGAGATCCGCGTCTCGGTGGTCTGTCGGGACACCGACCTCGATGCGGCGGTCCGCGCCATCCACCAGGCTTTCGACCTTGGCGGCGACACCGAAGCAGTGGTGTACGCGGGGACGGGGCGGTAGCCCGGGTGGCCAGGCTGCCCACCCTGGCCGTGGTCGGGGCGACGGGGGCCGTCGGCACGGTGATGTGTGAGCTGCTCACCGGGCGGCGCAACGTCTGGGGCGAAATCCGGCTGCTGGCCTCCGAACGCTCCGCCGGTCGGAAGGTCCGCTGCCGGGGCGAGGAACTGACCGTTCAGCTCCTCACCGAGGAGGCGCTCGACGGCGTCGACGTGGCGATGTTCGACGTGCCGGACGAGGTCGCCGCGCACTGGGCCCCGATCGCGGTCAGTCGCGGTGCCATCGTGGTGGACAACTCGGGCGCCTTCCGGATGGATCCCGACGTTCCGCTGGTGGTGCCCGAGATCAATCCGGAGCAGTTGCGCCACCGGCCCCGGGGCATCGTCGCCAACGCCAACTGCACGACTCTCGCGATGATCGTCGCGGTCGCCCCGCTGCACCGCGAGTACGGCCTGCGGGAGCTGGTGCTCGCCTCGTACCAGGCGGTCTCCGGAGCCGGTCAGGCCGGCGCGGACGCGCTGCACGACCAGTTGGCCAAGGTGGCCGGCGATCGGCTGCTCGGCTCGCGTACCGGCGATGTGCGGCAGGCGGTCGGCGACGACCTCGGCCCGTTCCCCGCACCCCTGGCGCTCAACGTGGTCCCCTGGGCGGGCTCGCTGGCCGATGACGGCTGGTCGTCCGAGGAGATGAAGATGCGCAACGAGTCGCGCAAGATCCTCGGGTTGCGTGACCTCAAGGTCTCCGCCACCTGTGTACGGGTACCCGTGGTGACCGGCCACTCGGTCGCGGTGCACGCCGTCTTCGCCACCGAGATCGACGCCGAGGGGGCCCGTGGTGTGCTGCGTAACGCGCCCGGCGTGATCGTGGTCGACGATCCGGCGGCCGGCGAGTTCCCGATGCCGATCGACGCGGTGGGCACCGACCCCTCCTGGGTGGGTCGGATCCGCCGCGCCGTCGACGACCCGAGGGCGCTGGACTTCTTCGTCACCGGCGACAACCTCCGCAAGGGCGCCGCCCTCAACACCGCCCAGATCGCCGAACTCCTCGCCAAAACCCTCACCCACCCCTGACCCCGCACGCCCCTCGCCACTCTTTGGCGTTGATCAAGAAGTTTGCGTCATTGTCGATCTCCTCGAGGACCAAAACTTCTTGATCAACGAGACGGGGCGGGGAGGGGCGGGGCGGGGGCGGGGAGCGCTGCGG
>NZ_JAGPXQ010000037.1:0-58753 GCF_018070435.1 Micromonospora sp. C51
CCGACGTCCTGGCCGCCCAACGCCGCGAACGCGCCCGCATCCGCAGCGAACGACAACAACGCTGGGGCCAACCCGCCACCCGCGCAGCCTGACCCAACACCCCAAACGTTCGTGGTCACGGCACTAGCCCGTCCAATGACCGCTGACAGCTTCGCCGCCGCCACCACCTACTCCGGATCCGATATGACCGGCGAGCTCGAACAGGGCATAGCAGAGGTCGACACCGACGGCACGTGGCGGCTGACCGAACGAGGCCGCGAGGTGGCGCTGGCCGTACAGCGTGCCTTGGGAGATTGGGCCGAGGAGTTTTGGGATCGGAAGGCGATCGCGACGATGCCCGGCCTGGCTATCGTTCCTCGACTGGCGGATCTCGTCGGTCGCCTGTTGGCGGCAGGCCAAGCCACCGGCGGCCCGGCTTTTCGAGCGATGACCCCGGTGTATGAGCCATCTGACGCCACTCCGACCGTTCGCCTGACCTCTCGGCTGGGGGCGCTGCGTCATCACCGGGCTGACGCACACCGTGCGGCCTGGGCCGCTGCGGGACTCACCCTGGCACAGCTAAGGGCGCTGACACCTCAGGATCCGCAACGGCAAACCATCGAGGAAGCGACCAACCGGCTGGACGAGCCCATTTACCAGGCACTGTCAGCATCCGAAAGAGACGAGTTACTCGCTGGTCTGGGAGCACTGCCCGGGTAAGTGGCAGACGGCGGACGCGACTGGCTTCACCAGCTGGCAGCAAACAAGAACGCTCCATCAACTCAGGAGCTTTTCCGTGAGGTCCATCAACCGCTCGGCGTCATGGGGGTCGAGGGTCGGAAAACTGGGCGGAAGTCGCTTTTCCCGATCGAAGGGGTCACCGGCGCGGTTGGCGGTACGTCCAAGATCCGGTGAATCGGAGCTACTGCGTCTGCGACGGGTCGGGCCGCCACCGCGGCCGCGACCGCGAGCAGCCCTTGGGCCAGTAGGGGGAGCGCGCTACGGTCGCCGCTCTTGGTGAACCCGGGATGGTAGAGCACATATCGAGCGTGGCTGCCGGACCGTTGGCTGAAGCCCACGCCAAGCAGATCGTTGGCGCGACCGGCCTGCAACTGTGCGGCGATAGCCGAGTAGCCCAACGTCATCTGCGGGTCGGCCCAGTGCACCTTGCCTTTGGTGACCCCGACGCCAGCGACGTTCACGATCACCGGGGCGGTGGCCCGGTCCAGGGCCGGACGCAGGCCGAAGCTGAGCAGATATCGGCTGAGGTAGTACAGGGCGAACGTGCGCTCCAGGCCATCGACTGTCACGATGCGGCGGGGCGCCACAGCATTGGCGAACAGCGCCAGCGCGTCCACGACCTCGTACTCGGCAAGGATGTGGTCGATGACCTGGCGCGTCTCGGCCACGCTGGACAGGTCGACGGGAAGGAAGGCAATCGAACCCCCGGCCAGCGCCTCGCCGCGTTCGCGGCTGCGGCCGAGCACCAGGACGCGGTCACCGCGTTCGGCCCGCCCCAGCGCCAACGCACGTCCCATCCCGTTCGTGCCGCCACTGACAACCACGACGCCCATGCCGTCCCCCACTATTGTTGCTCACTGACGTGCTCATTCTCGGCAGCCGGTCGGTGGAGGCGAAAGAAGGCATCTTTATGTCCACAAGTAACATCGGTGTGAGTGCCTCACTACACGACCATCGGCTGCCGATGCCCGTTCCGGTCGGCGAGTACGAGCGCTGTCCCGTCACCGACGTGCTGCGGCGGGTGAGCGACAAGTGGACGCTGTTGCTGGTCACCCTGCTCGGCCGGCATCCGTACCGGTTCAACGAGTTGCATCGGGCCGTGGAAGGCATCAGCCCCCGCATGCTCACCCGGACGTTACGCACACTGGAAAGCGACGGCCTGGTCGAACGTGAAGTCTTTCCGACGTTGCCGCCGAGCGTCGAGTATCGACTGACACCACTCGGTGTCAGCCTTCTAGAACCGCTCTCCGCACTGGCCGGCTGGGCGGTCGACCACCATGCCGAGATCGCTGCCGCTCGTCAGCGACCCACCTGAGACATCACGCGACGTACTCATCTGCCGCCAGCCGCGCGGTCGTGCCGATGAGCGGGTAGGAGATCATGCGCGATGATCCGGTGCGGCATAGGAGGCGTCACTGTTCGGTGCTGAGCTGAACTTTCGTGTATCGCTACGTGCCAGTACTTCTTTGATCATCGGGCGGGTGTAGGCCTTCTCCGGATCCTCCGAAGGATCGCCGCCGTGGTAATACTCGCCTTCGTCGAACGCCTCGAACACGTCAAGAAACACCTGGGGTAGCGCTGTGTCGAAGGTGGCCGTGTGGTGAGCATGGAACCAGTTGACAATCTCGTCGCACGTCCCAAACGGCAATCGGCCCTGGTCATAGAGGGTGGCCAGTTCCATGGCCAGACCATCCAGGAAGGCGTCGTAGTCGAGCCGGGTCCACGCCGTCCATCGTTCGATCTCCTCTGTTCCCGTGATAATTTCCTCGCCGCGCGCGTCTCGGCTGACGAGCTCTGTCAGCACCTCGCTCATCCGCATACGGAATTCCACCACGTACGCGGCCGCCCGACGACTCTCTTGTCGATCATCCAGTAGTGCCGGTGAGCCGGCAGAGGTCATGCACGCTTCTGCCGCCATCCGCGCGTTGGCCACTGCCCGGCGCAGTGCACTCGATCATGCGACGAAAGTGCGTAGCGAACTATGCCGGAATGAAGGTATGTCCGGCGTGGACGCCTCTGAAGCTGAGAGAACGCCGAGGTCTAGGTCAGGTCCCGGACCAGGTCAGCAGTGGCGACGCCGATCTCACCGTCGTACCTGTGACCGGCTGCGGTTCGCGCAGCCGCCGGATCCGTGCCTGGCCACAGGTGGGTCAGTAGTAGGTGTCTGACGCCGGCATCGGCGGCCTGCCGACCTACCTGGCGCGCACTCGACAGGTAGCGCCGGGAGTCCTCCGGCACTTCATCGAGGTAGGTGGCCTCGGCCAGCAGCAGGTCGGCGTCGCGCGCCAGTTCCACCACGTCGGGGCTCGGGCCGGTGTCACCGGTGTACGCGAGAACCCGATCGCCCGCCGTCAGCCGTACGCCGGCATTTGGCACCCAGTGCGGCAGCAATCGGGTCTGGGCCCGGAACGGGCCGATGTCGAGGCGGCTGCCGACGGTGATCTCACGCAGAACGTAGGCGGCATCCAGCATCCCGGGGCGGTCCAGCGCTAACACCGCATCCAGCGCGCCAGGCAGCGCGTACACCGGTAGCGGCGCCGGTGGATCATCACGCAGCGCTCGCGCCCGCAGCAGCGGATTCAGGTCGGCGCAATGATCGGGATGTCCGTGGCTGATGAACACCGCGTCGACCTGGTCCGCGGTGATGTGTTCCAGCAGCCGCGGCACGGTCGCATAGCCGAGATCGACGAGCAGCCGGAACCCATCGTGCTCCACGAGGTAGCCGCTGCATGCCTGGCCCGCCTCTGGCCATGCGCCGCACCCGCCGAGAACCCTTAGCCGCACCCGAAAGACCCTATCGACCGGTTCGCCAACTGTTCCAATCGACTGGCGCATATCGCTGCCCGAACATCCTCAACTGCCGCGGGTCGCTCGCGACGCACCGTGACGGCATCTGACCGGCTGCCTCGCCGGTGCAGGTTCTGGCCGATAGCGCAGGTGCTTGGAAAATCGGGGCACGCTCCGGGGTTGAGCCGACGCGTGGCTGCCTCGCCCTTTGCTGATGCGTCACATCGGCTGGCTTAGCCCGCCGATGTGACCGACTTGCGGCGGGCCAGCGCCGTTGCGGCGAGGAAGGCGGCGAGGACGATCGCGGCTTCGGTTCCGATCGCCAGTGGGGTGAGCGGGAAGTCGAGCGCCCAGCCGAATGCGGCTGCGGCAGCGATCGCGGCGGCGATCGTGGGTGGCAGCAGCAGTGTCATTCGCGTAGCGGTGTGTCGGATGCGGGGTACGTCGCGCAGGGCGATGCGCACGGCGAGGACGGCGCCGGCGACGACGACCGCTGCGACGGCGCCGTAGAAGATCCCAGCGGCAAGCCACACCGGTACGCGCACATCGCGCGGCAGGTCGAATACCGCCACGAATGCCTGGTGTAGGCCGATGACCAGGATGTACCCCGAGATGAGGGAGAGCACTGCGCCCGCGCTGGCCACGCCGAGTACCTGGCCGTAGCGCGGTGGGATCCGCTGCACGCCGGCTTCCTCGGCGATCCTCAGGGCGAAGCCGGTGGGGTCGGTGCCGAGAAGTGTCGCAGGATCGATCCCGTCGGCAGTTGCGGCGTCGAGTTCGATTCGCAGGTCGGCAGCAAGTGTCGCCCGGTCGCGGCGGTGAATGCCGAGAGCGCGCCACTGGCGGTCTGCGGCGGCGAGGAGGTTGTCAACGGCCGGCGTCGACGTGCTCATGGTCATCTCCCGGATTCAGTGGACGGACGGCGAGGGTTTCGTTCACGACGCTTGCGAAATGCGTCCACTGCTCGCGCCAGACGTTCAGTCGGTCATGGCCGGTGTCCGTCAGTCGATAGACCTTGCGGGGCGGGCCGTTGGGGCTGGGTTGCATCGCGTTGGCCACGAGTCCCAAGCGGTGCAGTCGGGTGATCAACGGGTAGACGGTGCCGTAGCTCACCGTTCCGAATCCAGCGGTGTCGAGTCGGCGGACGAGTTGGTAGCCGTGCGCAGGCTCGGCGGCAAGTAGCGCAAGCAGGCACATGTCCAAGCAGCCGCGCAGGAGCTGGGCCTGCCGCTCGGCCGACTCGCCCGACTCGCCGTTCACTACCATGTGCCACATAATACGGCCGGTACTATGTGGCGTCTAATAGGTGTCCCGGAAGAGGGTGGCAGCGGCTCAGCTCCGCCACCCGGGCGCTCCACGACGTCGCGGCACCTCACCAACCACGTTTGCTCGCGGAGCCCTCGTCCCTCGGGTTCTGCGACAGGTCCGACCCGGAACGCTACCGAGGTCTGACCGCGCAGCACCAAGATCGAGCGCAATGATCTGCCGCGGTTAGGTCGGCACCGAGCGCGGCCGGAGAATCCCGCCGGTGGCGGCATGCGGGCGTACCGAGGGCTAGAGGGTGTCCCGTGTCGTTGAAGCAGATCAGGGTTGATGGTCGCTCTGAGTGCCATTGCACGATGGTGAGTGCGCAGTTGGCCTGGTTGAGGCCGATCCACCGCCAGGTCGGTTCGGCCGGTCGTGCGGCGAGTGCCGTCGCGCCTCCGCCAGCTCCGCGCCCTCCGGGCCGTCTTGGTCGGGGCGCAGCGTCGACCACAGACCGAAGGCGCTGAGTACGAGAAGGACTAGACCTCCGCTGGCTGGCAGCAGCAACCAGGGGTCCGGCTCCCATGCGGAGGTCGCGCTTGGCCCCGCCACCTTGGCACCGATCGCGCCGTTGGGCCGGTCGTAGAGCAAGGGGCGGATGTGTACCCGGTCGATGCGGACGCTACCGTCGTCTGCGGTGAACTGACCCGAACACGCCCAGCCGTCCCGCTTACTGCCAGACTCGAAGTGGCATTCACTGACCGTGACGTGTCCTGGCACCCCAGCGACGAACGCGTAGCTTCGCTCGGCCCCCATCACCATGAGGACCGCCCCGAAGACCAATACGAAGCCGCAGTAGGCGGCGGGTGGTAAACCCCGCACCGTGTGGCTTCTGACTCGGCTGCGGGCGAACCGATCCATGCCGGCAGGGTACTGACATCGACCAACACTGGACCCGCCTGTGTCGTATCGAGTTTCGCGATGGATGTCAATCAGGCTTGTCGGCATAAGGATCCTCGATTGCCGCGAACTACTCGCTACGGGCATTCTTGTCTCCCGGCAGTCGCCAGTCGTTGCCTGCCTGGGGTGTTGATGAGGCCGACGCTGAACGGGTTGGTTTCTACCCGGTCGCTGGCCAGCAGTTCGTCTCCGCCGTCGATGAGATCCTGCGTCAACAGCTGAGGAGTACGGCCTTGTTCGCGAGTAGGAAACGACCCCGCTGGGCCGAACTGCCGGCGTCGGTTCGAGGGTGTATCGAAGGTCTGCTGGGTGGCGCTGTGGCCTCCACCGAGAGTTGTGCCGGCGGCTTCTCGCCCGGCTTCGCCTCCCGGCTCACCCTGCGCGGTGGCCACCGGGCCTTCGTCAAGGCGGTGGACGCGCATCTGTGGCCGACCGAGGCGTCGCATTACCGCGCCGAGGCCGAAGTTGCGAGGCGGCTACCGCAGAGCCTGCCCGTGCCCCGACTACTGAATACACACGACGACGGTCGATGGGTGATGCTCGTCTTCGAGCACGTGGACGGCGTCACGCCGGGGCGCCTCTGGACGGCACGGCAGATCCAGCGCGTTGTCGCGCAGGCAGTCGCCTTCGCTCAGGCGACCACACCGTCACCGATCGCGCTACCGCGCGACCACCCGCGACTCGGCGGCTGGGCTGACCTCGCCCTCGATCCGTCCAGCATCGCCCGGCTGCACACCGTCTCGACCTGGGCATCGCACCACCTCGATCGACTGACCGCGATCGAGCAGCAAGGGCTGCACGCGGCACAGGGCGACTCACTCGTGCACTGCGACCTGTACCCACACAACATCCTGCTCAGCGGCGACCGCGTGATGTTCGTCGACTGGCCGCACGCCCGACTCGGTGCCCCCGTCATCGACCTCATCGCGCTGCTGACCGGCATGGCAGCCGACGGCATCGATCCCCAACCGCACCTTGACGCAGCATTGCCGGCTCTGAGGTGCCCGCCATATTCCTTCGACGCGATCCTCGCCGCGCATACCGGCTTCCTGATGGCGGGCGCACTGACACCGATGCCCACCGGGCTGCAAGCCATCGCCGAGGAGAAGCTCCGCCTCGCAACCGCCGCAACCCAATGGCTACAACACCGCCACAGCCACACGCGATAGCAACACGTGAAACACCGCCAGTTCGTGACGGCGTCGGCGCGTTCACATGCCACCGATTGGCGCGCGGTGCTCGTCGATCGAAGGCGTCAGATCTCAGGCGCGGTCGAAGGTGAGGTCGAAGTCTGTCCGCCAGGACGTGCCGGCGTCCTCGGACGCCTCCCAGCGGCCGAGGATCCGGTCCTTGTCGACGTTGGCGATGAACCGCTGGTGGAAGTCCGGGTCTTCACGGGTCACCGTCCAGTGCTCGCCGTCGAAAGTCATGGCGAACTCTCGGCAGACGCCGCGGTCGTCCTGGTAGAGCGCGACGAACCGATCGTTCGCGTCGCTGCGTCCGAGGACGAGACTCATCTCGGAGCGCGTCTGCTGGCCAGCGCCGAACTCCGACCGCACGACCAGTGCGGAAGCGAAACACCACCGCGCCGAACCGTTCAAGACCGGCGACCAGCACGCTCCGCCGACGGCGGCGCAGCTCCTGACCGTTGGTCGCATGCATAACACCCGTGCTGGAAAGGACGTCGTTGCCGGTGCCTGTTTGACTCGCCGGATGGAGTTGTTCATCGATGCTGGCGACGTGTCCCTACCAGCCACGCTGGCCGTACCGCCGGACAGGCCAGCGCGTGGCGCGGTCGTCGTCCTGCACGGCTCTGGTATGCCGCGGCGCTCGTACTTCCTGTACGAACACGTGGCGCGCGCGTTTCCTGCGGCCGGCGTGGCGGTGCTGCGCTTCGACCGTCGCCCGCGTGAGCAGGGCGACGTGCCGTACGCCGTTCAGGCCGACGACGCCGTGGCGGCTATCGCGGAGGTGCGCCATCGCGTCGGCGACGTCCCGGTGGGACTGTGGGGCTGGAGCCAGGGCGCCTGGCCCGCGTCCGCAGTCGCGGCCCGTCGGCCCGAGCTGGTCTCCTTCCTCATCCTGGTCGCCAGCAGCGGTGTCAGCCCGGCAGCCCAGATGCGGTACGGAACGGCGCAGCAGTTGCTCCTACACGGCTACGGAAGCGCGGACCTGGCCGACCTGAGCCGCCTGCGAGAAGCACTCGAGAATGTCGTACGCGGGCACATCGACCGGGACACCGCTCAGGCGGTCATCGACCGGTACGCCGACCGGCCGTGGTTTCCACTCGTGTACGTGCCGCGCGACCTGCACGGCTATCCCGGCGCATGGGACGATATGGACTACGATCCGGAGCCGGTCATCGCCCAGGTGCGCTGCCCGACCTTGCTGTTCTACGGCGAGGCCGACGAATGGACTCCCGCCGAGGACAGCATCGCCGTATGGCGGCGCGCCGCCGCTACCAGCGACCTGACCATCCACTGCCTTGCCGGCTGCACTCACCTGCCGACCGTCGGCGGGGTCGACGCCCTCGAATCCATCAGCTCCGACTACAGCAGCACGATGCTCGCCTGGATCCAGGAACGAATCAACCGCTGAGCAACGTACGCAACCACCTGACTGCTCCGCAGACTGTGACAAATCAAGCATGGTCAGCCTACTGGGGGTCGTCGGTTTCCCACGGGTAGCCGAACTGGGCCGGCGCTGTCGCGCAGGTCGTCGCCGCTCCGAGCTTCATCCAAGTGCGTCAAGATCGGCGAGTACATCTGCCGGCGGTCGGGCGTCACGGTAGGCGACCGAGGACGCGAGAACCCGGCGCACGGTCATGCCGAGAGGCCGTGGGTCGTTGCCCCGGGCGGCTGTTCGGTTCGCTGGTTGGGAGACTTGCCGGATGATTGCCTCTGCGCAGCGGCGTGACGTCATTGGGCAGGTCGCACAGCGCATTCCCGCACCCGACGGCCCTGGATGTCTCCGCGTTGCTGTCGACGGCCCGGACGGATCCGGCAAGAGCACGTTCGCCGACGAACTAGCCGCAGCCGTGCGCGCTCTCGGCCGCCGCGTCGTGCGGATATCACTCGACGACTTCCACAACGTCCGAGCGGTCCGGTACCGACAGGGACGCGAGTCTCCGGAAGGTTTCTGGCAGGACTCGTACAACTACCTGCGATTCCAGACCGACGTCCTGGAGCCATTCGGCCCGGCCGGCTCCCGGCGATACCGGCCAGCCGCGCATGACCTCGCGACCGACATCACCCTCGACCCGGAGCCCCTTACCGCCCTTCCTGGAACGGTGCTCGTCGTCGACGGGCTGTTTCTGCATCGGGACGAGATCGTCACGGCCTGGGACTTGTCGGTGTTCCTGAATGTCCCCTTCGATGAAACGGCCAGGCGTATGGCCGATCGTGACGGCACGAACCCCGATCCAGAGCACCCGAGCATGCGGCGCTACGTGGAGGCCCAACGCATCTACGTCAGAGCATGCTCCCCGCAACAGCGAGCCGACATCGTCATTGACAACCGCGATTTCGATGCTCCGCGGATCATCGGCAAATGACGTACCCATCGGGCCGCTGCCCGGTCGGTCGGGCTGGCCTGGGAGGCCCCTCAGGCAGGCGGGATGTCGGTCAGATGTGTGTCAGGCGCTTGACGTGGTCGGCCTCTTCGGCGGTCACCTCGCCGGGTCCGCTGGACCGAAGCCGCCAATGGGTGACCGCCCCGTGCGGTGTAGGCAGCCACCCCACCCGTCCCGCATCCCGGGTGCGCGCTCATGGCCGCGGTGCGTTCGCTGCGGGACAGCCCACGCGAGTGCCTGCGCGCAGCAACCGTCTGATCTCGTGGCCGTCGCCTGACGCGCCCGCTCAGTCGTCGAGTCCCTGTGCCGCGGCGGCGATCGGCTCGAGCGCCACGATCAGCTCGTCGAGCTCGTCGGCGGCGAGCACGTCATACGCCGGGGCCGCCAGTTCGTCGGTGAGGGCCTCGATCCGCGTCTTGGTCTCCCGGCCGGCGTCGGTGAACCCGCCGGCGGCGTTCACGAGGCCGCGGCGGCGCAACCCGTCGACGACACCGGCCAGCTGCGCCTTGGGCAGGTGGTGGATCCGACCGAACTCCTCCGTCCTCATGCCGAGCGAAAGGGCGAGCAGAACATGGGCCTCGGTGCCGCCGATGCCGTGGGCGAGGAGTGCGGCGTTGTGGCCGTCCCCGCGATGCTCCCGCAGCAGCGTCGCCGCGTGCCAGAGCCTGGCCACCGGCTCCTCGGGCACGACGAGCGCCCGCAGCCCGGCGTACAGCGCGCGGCCCTCGGTCGGCGCGCTGACCGCTGCCCGGGTGGCCAGGCCGGCGGCCCGCACCAGACCGGGAGATTCAGCGAGCTGGCCGATCCTCTGCCGCAGCGCTGCAGCGCTGCCCCGCTCGCGCACGGCGATCGCCTCCTGCGGGGTGGTCTTCCCCCAGACCCACGGGATGTGGCGCGCCACCTCGCCGGCGGCGAAGTTGTAGAAGACCGCGTGCACCACCTCGGCCGGCGCCAAGCCCAGCGGCGCGGCCCGGCCCGCGAAGTACCCGTCCCAGTAGTTGCGCATACCCAAGGCCAGGAACGCCTCGTTCGGCACCTCGGAGAAGGTGACGGTGGCGATCGGCTCGACGAGCTCGAACATGCGGCGGATCTTGGCCAGTGGGTGCTGCATCGACCAGCATCTCCTTTGATCGCGACCGCGCCCTCGTGGGCGGCCTCTCACACTAGCTACGAACCACGCGGCCCGAATACGACAACTCCAACCGACATCAATCCAGCCAGGATCATCCGCACTCCACCTGCCGATGCTGGAGGGGGCCGATCGTCCAGCTCTGCGGCGACACCCGTCGTGTCGACGGCGGCATCATCGAGCAGGTACGCGGGGCCGCTAGGGACGACCCCCGCGTCCGCGTCCTTCGGCCCGTTGAGCGGAACGGCGATCAACGACTTCGATACATCCATCGACATGGGTCACTGGTGCCGGTCGGCGACATCGACGGTCACCGCTCAGACGGCCTGGCAGGCTCAGCTGTGCTGGTTGGGCCGCATAGCGCGGACCACGACGCCGATCAGCGTGTCCGCGGCGTAGTAGCCGGCATTTCTCGAGTCGTAGCTGGCGTCGGCGTTGTCACCGAGGACGATCAGATAGCCGGGCGGTACGACCTGGTCGGGTACGGGTACCCCGGCGGGTACGGGATCGCCTGGTACGGCCACGGCGCGTTTGACGATGAGCTCGCCTGGTGGATCGCGTCGCGTGCTGGCCGACCGGGTGGGAGGCGCTGGCAGGTCGCCGTCGGCGAGGACGACGACATCGCCAGAGCGGACCCTGGCCAGTGGCACCCGCCGCACCAGCATCCGGTCACCGCTGGTGTACGTGGGCAGCATGCTTCGCCCGGCCACGGTGGTGACGAGGAAGGTGTGCCGCAGCCAGCACGCCACACAACCGGTTACGACGCCGACGACCAGGGCGCTGGCCACCGCCTGAGCAATCATCGGATCTCCTCGACCGCTGTTGCGCCGTAGCCGCTGGCCTGGGTCTGGAACAGTTGCGCGTACCGGCCGCCGAGGGCTATCAGTTCGTCGTGGCTGCCCTGCTCGGCAACCAGGCCACCATCGAGCACGACTATCACGTCAGCATCCCGAACCGTGCCCAGCCGGTGCGAGATGAGCAGGCTGGTGCGGCCGGCACGATGCATCTGAAGGCGCTGGTGGATCTCGTGTTCGGCCTTCGCGTCCAGGCCCGCGCTCGGTTCGTCGAGGATTAGCAGGTCCCGGGTGTCACGCATGAACGTCCGGCCCAGGGCCAGCCGCTGCCACTGGCCGCCGGACAGCACTACACCGGTGTCCGGGTCGTCCTTCTCCTCCTCCAGGTAGAAGAGGCGGCTGAGCAGCGTGTCGTAGCCCCGCGGCAGCGCGGCCAGATTGGTGTGGATGCCAGCTGCGCCGGCCGCATCCTCAATCCGGCGCCGGTCGGCTATCGCATCGACGTCACCGACCCCGATATTCTCGGCGGCGCTCAGGTCGTACGACACGAAGTCCTGGAACAACACGCCCATCCGGCGCCGCAACTGCGCTGGATCCAGGTCGCGGATGTCGACACCGTCCCAGCGGATCACGCCGCGGCTCGGGTCGTAGAACCGGCACAACAGTTTGACCAGGGTGCTCTTGCCCGCGCCGTTGAGCCCGACCAGTGCGACCGACTGGCCCTGGGAGATGGTCAGGTTGACGCCCCGCAGGATCCATGGATGGTCGTCGTGGTAACGGAACCACACGTCCCGTACCTCAATGCCGTGCCGCAGCGGCAGGAGCTGTGCCGGTCGGCGGGCGGGTGGCAGGTCGTCACCGAGGCGGCGTACGGCGGAGTGGTGGCCGACCATCAGCAGCGCTTCGTGCCCGCTGGCAATGCCGTTGACCAGGCCCATGAGCGACCCCTGGATACCGGCGACAGCCACCACGAACGCCGTCACGTCGCCCAGCGTCAGCCGTCCGGTGGTGGCGCTGTGTATCGCCCACACCAGGCCGAGCCCGGAGACCACCGCACTCAGCAGCGCCAGCAGTGACTGGCTACGTAGCACCTTCCGGTCGAGGCGCCGTTCCCCGTCCTGCACCTCGCGCAGTCCGCGCAGCAGCCGACCCTTGAAGAAGTCACCAAGGCCGAACAGGCGGACCTCCTGGGCGGCTCCGACGTCGGTAATCAGCTGGCCGTAGAAGGCCTGCCGCCGCATCGCCGCCGACAGGCCCAGGTACATCCCGACCCGCTGCCTGGCCAGCGAGATCTCCGCCAGCAGCGCCGGCACCGCCGCGATCACTACAACCGCGGTCATCACCGGGCTGAGGAAGTACAGCGTGCCGAGCAGACTGAGCAGCGTGATCACGTCCCGGCCGAGGCCGAGCAGGCCGGACGTGAGCGGGCTGAGTGCCGGACCGGTCGCCTCGGTCGCCATCCGCAGCCGGTCGAGAAACCGAGGGTTCTCGAACCTGGACAACCCCTGGAAGGAGTTCACCGCGGTGTACAGCTGGTCCTGCATCAGGCGGTCCATCCGCCGTTGCTGCTCACCCTGCAGGTAGCTGGCCAGGTGTGGCAGTACCGCGGCCATCAGACCGGCGCCGGCCAGGCCCACTCCGGCGCCGACGGCAGCCTCGACCCGACCGGCCGCCAGGCCATCCACCACAAGCTTGGTCAGCCACACGGTGGTCGCTGGCAGCAGACCACTGGCAACGGTCGTCACCATCTGCGTCACGGTCAACCACGGACCCGCCTGCCACGCGGTCCGCCACACCCTGGCCAGTTCGTGGAGCGGGCGCTGCGGGCTGGCCGGCTCCGTCACCGGCATCTCGGAAGCTGGCATCGTCAGGACGTGGCCGCCACGTGCCCCACCACGCCGCGCACCGTGGCGTCCGCACCCGCGATGACGCCGTCGGCATCGACCCGCAGAAACGTCGGGAAGCCTCGTACCCCGAACGCCTGGGACACCGCGAAAGCGTCCGGTTCGACGACCACGGTCGCCATGTCGGTCAACGACGTGGCCAGCTCAACGGCTTCCGGACCGGAGTCGGTGATGACCGCGACCGCCGTGCTGGCCTCGCCGCCCTGCTCAGCCAACCACTTGGCGAACAGGGGCGCCTGTTCGTGGCACGGCGCGCATCCGGCGGAGAAGAATCCCACCAACTGCGCTCGGCCGACCAGGCTGTCCCGGGTGACCGGTGTGCCATCGATCGCGGTCGCCGCAAATGCCGGCACAGGCGTGCCCACCAGCTCTTCGGGTGCGGGCATTGCGGGCGGTAGGGCGCCCGAGAGTCGGTTCAGCTCATTGGTCTGCTCCCGCAGCCGGCGCAGTACCCCGAACGTCAACAGCAGGTTCACCATGCACAACGCCCCAAGCAGGGCGACTGCGGCGACGACGAAGGGCATCGTCACTTCCTCCGAAGGTTTCCGGGATGATAGGTGGGACGGAACAGCGCCACCAGGTCATCGAGCCGCAATACGAAAGGCAACACCGCCGCGGCCACGGCAAGCGCCACGGCGACGCCGGCGGGATGTCGGCCGACACCAGTCGCTGCGGTCGTCGCCACCAGGCCACCCAGGCACGCGACAGCCAGCAGCATGTTACGCGCCACGTGCGGCACGCCTAGTGGAGTCTCCGATGCGCCGAAACACCGGCACGGTGCCCGCCGCCCGCCCCGCATTGACCGCACGATGGCGACCGAGAACGCCACCAGGAGCGCTGCCGCCAGCGTCAACCCGGTCGGCGCCGTCGCTGGAATCACCACCAGCACCGTCACCACAGCCTCGGCCATCACCGTACCGGCCGCGGCCACGCCCACGGCCACACCGTGGCGCGGCCGGCCCAACAAGTCACCGGTCGAAGCGACAAAGCTCGAATACGCCGCCGGACCGCGAAGCTTGCTGACCAGTGAGCACAGGAAGACGCCGAAGAGCAGAGCGCGGCAGGCCACCGCCAGATACATCACCAGCCGCCTCCCGCCATGCTCTGCTCCTTACTCCGGATGGCGCCGGTGCTAACAGCCCTCAGTGGAGAAGATGGTCCATGCGTTGCAGCTCATGGGTCGACTC
This sequence comes from Micromonospora sp. C51, assembly GCF_018070435.1. Lineage (NCBI taxonomy): Bacteria > Bacillati > Actinomycetota > Actinomycetes > Micromonosporales > Micromonosporaceae > Micromonospora > Micromonospora sp. C51. Next base: position 14,298 of record NZ_JAGPXQ010000037.1, read on the forward strand.
GGCCCGTAGTAGCAGCACCGCCGGGTCCAGCGGTACCGCACATTGTTGAGGGTCATGCACCGGTACTCGCTCCAGCAGTCGATGGCCTGAACGTCGGCACGAGGCACAACAACCTCAAGCATCCGGTCAGCTACCGCTTGCACTCGCCGGGTGATGCTACCCATGTTTCCTCCCATTCATCTGCAATGGTGACCTTGTCAGCTGACCTGTGATCTTCGGAGTCGCGGCGGTGTGCCCAAGGACATCGGGCGGGGTTCAGCGCCATGTCACAGCGAGGCCAACGGGATCTCTCCCATGGGCCGATCTGACGGTAGGACGATACGGTGGGGTCCATACAAGCTCCGCACAATTGGCGTACAGGCCAAGGCACCGCCCCGGTCAGTTGATCATCCTGTCGGCCTACGATGGGCGCGCGAGCTCACCGAACATGCTCACATCGCGGACAGCCTGACCGGCGACATGCCGCGAATGCTCGGCGGCCACAAGACGCTCGTGGCGAGTTACTTGCCGTCCCCTTGTCCGCCCACTTCGGACGTATCAGCCCAGACTCGAGGGGGCCTGTTGGGACGGTACGCCGTTGGCCCTCTTGCCGGTCAGCGGTGGCTGACGACGTTGACCACATTGCCGTCCGGGTCGCGGACGAAGAAGCGCCGGACGCCCCACTGCTCGTCGGTGATCGGGTGCACGATCTCTGCGCCCGTCGCGCGTACCGCCTCGTAGACAGCATCGACGTCAGCGACCTCCACGCTGAGGTCCGGGTTCACGGAGGCCCCTGCATCTTTGGTGATGAGGATGACCTGCGCGGTGGGGTCCGACGGTGAGACCAAGTTGACCACCCAGCCCAGGTTCATCTCCTTACGGAAGCCCAGAAGCTGGTAGAAGCCGCTGCTCGCGACCGGATCGGCGGTGCTGATGTCGGGCACGGCACGGCGAATTGTCATGCCGGATTCTGGCACGCGAGGTACTTGCTCGTGTGGGTGTTGGCTCCGCTGACGAGGTGCCAGTGCGGACGCTGCTGAGCACTCGGACCGTGACGTGCCGCGGAATCCTGATCTGCCGCCGTCCGGGCCTCACGGTGCGTGCCGGCGTGCAGCTCCAGTCCGGCCGACTGAGGGCGACGGTTGACCGGTTGGCAGTAATCAAGCCGGAGAGTGTCGGATGGGGACGGCGGGATTCTCCACAAGATTCGGGGCAGCCCAGTCTTGCCGTAGGCGGTCGACGGAAGAGCCGACTCTCATCGGTCGGACGTGACAATAGCGATGACCAGCGTTCACGCGGCTGCCACCGCGCCGCGGCTCGAAACGCGGGCGTACCGGGCCTCGCGGCGGGCGGGGCGGTGACATCCTGGACGGCATGACAGACCTCGGCGCCAAGGCAGATCTTCATCGGTACCTGCGGGAGGCGCGCGAGGCGTTGCTCGGCAAGCTCGACGAGCTGTCGGAATACGACGTGCGGCGCCCGCTCGTGCCGACCGGGACGAACCTCCTCGGGCTGGTCAAGCACGTGGCCTCGGTGACCGCCGGGTTTTTCGGCGAGGTGTTCGGCCGCCCCTTTCCCGAACCCATCCCTGGCCTGAACGAGGACGCCGAACCCAACGTTGACATGTGGGCCACAGCCGACGAGTCCCGCGACGACATCATCGGCCTGTGGCACCGAGCCTGGGCACACGCCGACGTCACGATCGAGACGCTCCCGATCGACGCGCCCGGCTCGGTGCGGTGGTGGCAACACACGCCGGTGACGCTTCACCACATCCTCGTGCACATGCTCGCCGAGGTGAACCGGCACGCCGGGCACGCCGATATCGTGCGCGAGCTGACTGACGGCCGGGTCGGCTGGCGGCGGCCGAGCGACAACGTGGTCCAGGGCGACGACGCGTGGTGGGCGGACTACCGCGAGAGGCTGGAATCCACCGCACGAGAGTTTGCCTGAGGACGCGCCATCGCGCAGCGAGATCTAAAGCGGACCGAGTAGTGGGAGACGGCCGACGCACCGGCTTTGAACACGCGACCGATACGCGGACCTGCACCGCGGAAATGCGTTCCCCAGCCCACCGCGCATCTGGCCGAGGTGGTTCGCATTGTCCGGTTCACGGCCCAGATGTGCCAGTCACAGCGGTACGCCGACGGGCGCCACCGTGCAATTTTGGGCAACCGGTGTGGCAGGACGCCTCAGCGCAGCGTCGACTGCCTCTGGATCAGTTCGAAGTCGACGACTATCCTCCGGGGCGCCGGCTGTTCCTCTCGCGGCACACCCTCGAGCTGGAGCTGGATCCGCTCTTCCAACAGGGCGACTGCCTGGTGTGCGATCACGTCGCGTCCGGGGTCGATGGTGCTCAGCGGGGGTCGGGAGTAGTTCGCTTCGTCGATGTTGTCGAAGCCGATCAGCAGGACGTCCTCGGGAACCCGTAGGCCGCGGTCCTGAAAGGCGGCGAGCGCACCCAGCGCAAGTGTGTCGGCGAACGCCACAACCGCGTCGGGCTTGACGCCGCTGTCAAGGATGCGAGCGATCGTCGTGGCGCCGGTGGAGTGGAAATAGTCGGGTACACCGATGATTGCGCGTGGGTCGACGTCGAACCCTCGTGACTGGAGGGCGTCCCGGAAGCCCTGGAACCGCAGCGTTCCACTGCTCGGCGATGGGTCGTCCTTGACGCCCAGGGGAACTACCGTGGTCGCACCCTGGCCCAGGACGTGCTCGGTCGCCGCCCGTGCTCCGTCGACGTTGCTCATCGTGACGTGGTCGAGGCCGCCATCGAACACCCGCTCGCCCAGGAGCACGAGGGGGAAGTCGACGTCGAACAGCGGGAGGTCTTGCTGGCCCAGCGCGAGCGGGGAGTACAGCACGCCGTCGAAGCGTGACCGGTAGCTGCCGTCCAGTACCCGCAACTCGCGGTCGCGCTCGGCGTTGGTCTGCTCGATGAAGACGGTCAGGCCTCGCCTGGATGCCTCTCGCATAACGGCGTCCGCAAGTTCGGCGAAGTACACAACGCGCAGCGACGGCAGCACCAAAGCGATCGCCCCGGTCCGGCCTCGGCTCAGGTTCCGCGCCGACACATTCACGTGGTAGCCCAGCTCACGGATCGCGTCGTCCACCCGCTCGCGGGTTTCCGGACGGACGTACTGATAGCCGTTGAGGATGTTGGACACCGTCTTGATCGACACCCCGGCGAGTCGGGCGACGTCGCGCATCGTCGCCGACCTGTTGGTCTTGCGTGCCACAGCCCCTCCCGCCGCCCGTCGATTCGTCGGCCAGCGTATAAGACTGCACCATTCACCACCCCTGGACGCAGCGGCCGGCCCGCCCGATCCGGGGCGCGCCGGCCGCGTGACGCGAGGTCAGTTGATGGTCAGGGCGATGGTGTGAACGGAGCCGCGGACCGGGTCGATCTGCAACTCGTAGGCACCCGGGGCGAGCCCGCTGGTGTCCCAGTGGAAGATGTACTGGTTTCTTGCGGCGCTGTAGCGCGCGGTGTTGTCCGCCCACTTCTGGACAGGTGTGGCCGGAACGCGGTTGCCGGCCACACCGTCGGTCTTCTTCACGAGGTAGAGGCGCGGCCGTGCGTCGGTGACCGTCTCGCCGTCTGCGTCGGTCAAAGAGAACTTGACCGGTACGGGGCGTCCGGCTTTGACGATGTCGGAGCCGTCGCCGGCCAGCGGTGGCCGCACCCCGCCGAACCGGTACTCGGGCGCGAAGATCCGCGGCACGAAGTCGATCAGATTCGCCATCCAGATGTCGAAGCCATGCGGTCCGACCCAGGTGCCGGCGTACTCGTACTCGATGCCCTGGGAGGTCAGCCACTGCATCGTGTTCTGGGTGAACGTGTACGTGAAGTCGACGTCACCGGAGTACAGCCGTGCCAGCTTGGTGCCTTCGTTGATCGCCTGGACGTCGACGCCACTGGGGTATGAGAACAGGAACCCCGAGAAGACACCGACGTAGGCGAACTCGCCCGGGTGGCCGAGCCAGGTGCCGAGGGTGTTCATGCCTCCCCACGACAGACCGGCGAGCGCCTGCTCATCCGGATCAGTCGAGATGTTGTACTTGTCCGCCGCGGTTGGCATCACGTGCTGGCTGAGGTCGGTCCAGAAGTCGACGCCGTTCTGGTCGGGCATGACCACCACCATCGGCACCATTGTCCCGTTGAGGTGGTGGTTGTCGAGGATCTGCTTGGCACGCCCGGTTTCGAGCCAGCTGCCGTAGTTCTGGCCCCCGCCGTGGTACAGGTACAGCACCGGGTAGGCAGCTTCGCGGTCAGGATCGTAGCCTGGCGGCGTCCAGACGTACGCGTAGCGCTCTGCGCCCTGGCCTCCGTCGTAGGTCATCAGCGTGACCTCGCCGCCCCGGCCTTCGGGGACGTCGGCCAGCATCGCGTCGGACTTGCCCGGCACGAAAAGCTGCGACTCCATCACGTGGGTGTTGACGGTGTCGGCGGGGTCCTTCATGTCGACGCCGTCGACCACGTACCGGTAGTAGTAGTAGCCGTCGAGCGGTCCAATCGTCACGCGCCAGCGGCCGTCGGGCTGCTTCTCCATCGGGATCCGGAACCACTGGCCATTCGGAGCCCAGTTGCCCCAGATCGTGACGTCCTTGGCGCCAGCCCACTGGGTGCCGGTCTCGAACGTGACGATGCCGTGCGGGTCGATGTGCGGGGTCGTGATCGACCCGGCCGCAGGGGCCTCGTACGGCCGGGTCAGCGCGCGGTGTCCCTTGCTGGCGCCGTGGCGGACGACCTTCTGTCCGAAGAGCCGAGCGGCGAAGTCTCGCAGGTTTTCCCGCCACGCGTCCCAGGTGGCGCCGTCGTCGGGGTTGACGCCGTCGAACTCGAACTTCACTCCGGACCTCTTCAGGCCCACCAGCAGGTCGTAGTTGTCGTTGTAGGACGGATCGAGCGTGTTGCCGACGTACACCCGGAGCAGTTTGGTGCCCTTGTTGATCGCCTTGGCCTCCGCCCTGGTGATCGGGCCGTCGACAGAGCCGGAGAAGGAGCCGACGTAGGCGAATGCGCCGGGATCGCTGCGGAGGATGCTGATCGCCTGCTCGGCACCCGTGCCGACACCGGCCAGCGCCTGCTTCTTGGGCCGAGACGAGATGTTGTAGCCGGCCCGTGCTGCGGGGACGATGGCGTTGAGCAGCTCGGCGCGGGGGTCGGCGGAATTGGCGTCAGCCATCACGACCACCATCGGCTTGGCGTCCCTGCCTGCGACCAGGTTGTCGAGGATCTGCTTCGCCCGGCCAAGTTCCAGCCACTCACGAGCTGTCTGACCCTCGCTGCTCAGCAGGTACAGGACCGGGTACGCCTCGGCCCGGGCGGAGTCGTAGCCGGGCGGCGTCCACACCAAGGCGGTACGGTCCTCCGCCGCCGTCGCGCTCGGGTAGGACAGTTCCTCCATGGTCCCGCCCGCAGCGATGTCGTCCATCCACGCGACCGACTCACCCGGTACGAAGAAGGTGTTCCAGTTTGGCTTCGACGTCACCGCCACCGGGCTGCCAGGCTGGCGGAAGGACACCTTCGACCTGTCCTGCATGGTCGCGGTGTACTGGTAGTGGTACAGCCCGGGCTCGAGCGGACCGACGTTCGCGGCGTAGTCCGAGCCGCTCGGGTCGAGCGCGAGCGCCGACCAGGTGCCGCTCGGGCCGATGTTCGCCTCCAGTTCGAGCGTTGCCGGCGTTCCGCCGACGATGCTGCTGGCCTGCGACTGCGGCACCTTGAAGTAGTGATAGACGTCGTCGTTCGAGTGCCACGTGTCGGTCGCGGTAGCCGCCGGGGCGGCCGCGATGACTGATACCACCACCAGAGCCGCGGCTGCGACAAGGCTGGTCATCCGGGGGACGCTGCTGTGTGACATCGCGTTGCTGCTCCTCTCAGAGCGTCAAGGCCTGCCGCATCGACACGCCCTCACCATCGAGATCGGCCACCGAGACCTTCCCGACGACGACCACATCCACAGCAGCCAATACATTTCCTACACCGGTGTAGAGGGAATGGCAAGAGACCTCATCATGCCCCCATGACCTCTGTGGTGGACGCTGCACTCGACACCGCCCGGACTTCTCCGACGGCAAAGAGGTGACCCATGCATCGGTGAAACGCCTGCGTGAATACGGACCACACCAAGCACGCTGAACTGCGGGAGCGGCGCTCCAGCAGGTCAGCCGCTCATCCATTGAGGAACGTAGACGCCGGTTCGGCGCCATAGACGTCCGTTGGCGGCCCCACCTGCAATCCCCACCGGACCGGCCAGATCTGGGAGCACCACGACGATCATCGGCCGATCGACCGCGCGACGCACCGCTCCCTCACCAAGAAGGACAGCAACGCGTGCAGAAGGGCGTCGTCACGGGCGCGACCCGGCTGCGGCGGCGCTGTCGAATGTCGTCCTCGACGTGGTCGGCCAGATCCCGCTCCAGCGCGCGGGCGCCGAGGTACTCGCCGAAGGTTGCGTGCAGAAACTCGTACGCATGCAGCGCCCGGCCAGTAGCAGGAGCGGCTGCGAAGCGAGTTCGTGGTGGTGTGTCACCGCCGCGAGCGACAGTGGCCGCAGACCATCGGCCCCGAAGGAACGGCCGCCGACCCCACCCGCCGCGCTCGCACTCCCCAGACACCGGCTGTCAGGTCGTACGAACCCCACCCGGACCGGTCAGGACCTGACGGCCATGCGGGCGTCGGCAGTCGGACGGGACAGATGAGTGCCACGGCGTCCCCAGCCACGCCCGCGAACCCCGCGGAGCTGCACTGTCAGGTCCGGTCAGGTCGCAACGTCTGGACGGCAGCGATCTCATGCTCGGGAAGTAACGCAGCACCAGCCTGAGCGCCCTGAGTCCTGATACGCCAAACCCAGCCTCGACCTTTGAGTGGCTGTAGCGCTCCCGACGGCGGTAGGTGGTGACGTCCTCGGACCCAGCGGACGAACCTGACGATGCCGGCTTCCCCAGGTGTCGGCTTCATCGGCAACCTCTATTCGGGCCAGTCCAAAGCCACCGGCACCTGCGCAGAACCCGGCGCAGGTGCCGGTGGTCTCGTCGCCCCCCAGCATCGGCCGCATCGGACGGGTGCAGCAAAGCTCCGCACGACCTACCTCGACCGAGAGCCATCGTCGTGATCAGCCGGGTCGATACCTCTCGGCCACAGGTTGAAGCCCGAGCTAGGCGCCGTATCCGCCGTCGATCCGGAGTACTGCGCCGGTGACGTAGGATGCCTGCGGGCTGGCCAGGAAGACGACGCCCGCGGCGATCTCCTCCCCCCTGCCGTAGCGCCCCATCGACGTCGTCGGAAGGAACACGGCTGCGGCCGGGCCGTCAGCCGGGTTGGCGTCGGTGTCGACGAATCCGGACTGGATGACGTTTACGGTGACTCCTCGGCCCGCCAGATCGCGGGCCACGCCTCGGCTGAAGCCTTCGAGGGCCGACTTCGTCGCCGTGTAATACGCCATCCCGGGGAAACCGGCCCGCATTCCCACACCAGAGCTGATGCTGATGATCCGACCGTCATCCGGCAGCAGCGGCAACGCCTCCCGGATCGCGGCCGCAGGGCTCCTGTAGTTGGCGGTGAGCTGGCGCTCGATGGCGGCCTCGTCGGGATCAACCTCGTCGATGCGGCCGCCACCACCGATGCCCACGTTGTTGACCAGTATGTCGAGCTTTCCGAACTGCTCGACCACCTGGTGGATTAGGCCGGTCGCCTGCGTCACGTCCGTCTGGTCGGCCCGGAACGCCGCCGCGCGCACTCCCTTCGCCTCCAGGTCGGCGACCACGGCCTGGGCACGGTCCTCCGCGGTTACGTAGCTGATCGCGACGTCGGCTCCTTCGTCGGCCAGCGCCAGCGCGATCGCGGTCCCGATCCCCCGCGATCCGCCGGTCACGATCGCCACCTTGTTGTTCAGCTTTCCCACTGCTGCCCACTTCCCGAGCACGACGAGTTATTGACTGACCGGTCCACCATAAGTAATGTGGACCGGGCGGTCAAGAACCCGTATCCTGGATCGCATGGCACGTCCGCGAGGGTTCGACGAGAAGCAGGTACTCAACGCCGTCCGTGATCAGTTCTGGGACACCGGCTACGCCGCGACCTCGCTAGAGGACCTGATGCGGGTCAGCGGGCTGGGCAAAGGCAGCCTGTACGCAGCGTTCGGCGACAAGCGCCGGCTTTTCCTCCGGGTGCTGCGCAGCTACACCGACAACAACCACGACCACCTGCGCAAAGCCCTCGCCGAGGCTCCGCGGGCCCTGGTCGTACTACGCGCGATCCTCGAGCCGCCGGTCGACGACCAGACCGTCGGCGGCAAACGGCGTGGCTGCCTGATGGCCAACAGCACCTTGGAACTCGGCAACGCCGATCCCGAAATCCTCGATCACGCCCACCGCACATACGAGACATCCACCGCGCTGATCGGCGACTGCGTCGCCCGAGCCCAACGCGAGGGCGACCTACCCGCCGAGGCCGATCCGATCGCACTGGCGCGCGCCCTCCTGGCTGCGCAACAAGGCCTGCTGTTCATGAGTCGGACCGGCATGGACACGGCCACACTTACCACCACAGCACGATTACTCGCCAATAAACTCCTGCCGGACCACCACGACGGCTGAAGCGGCCGGGGGTCGAGGGTCCGCACCAAGATCGGTATTTCCGGCTCTTCGATCAGTAGATTCCGGCGACCGGCCAGCGGTCATCGAACGTGATGGCGAAGGCAGGGAGCCACAACGCTGAGCGGCTGCTCGTGATCTCGTGGGACCAGGGGATATTCCTAGCTCACCGCACGTCTGACCGACGCGGTTCGTGCACTGCCAACAATCGATTCACGTTTGCCCTGGTCAGGGCCTATTGGTGGACCATACCTGGCAGAATCCGAACCACATTCCCCCAGGTCAGGGGCCGATCGTGACGGTTACAGCGATACGTAGACACACGGTCTAGGGGATCAACCCCACACCGAGTGTCACCCCCCGTGCCGCCGCTGGGGCATGCCGAGAACGCGACCACCGTGCGGGTCGAGGCAGACAAGACCCTGACCACCGATGGACCGTTCGTCGGGATGAAGGAGGCCGTCGGCGTTCTGTTCATTCTCGAGGCCGACAGCAACGCCGAGCCTTCAACTCATCTCACTGACATCGATATGGCAGCGCCTCCCAGCAATCACTCATTCCGCTTGGACAGGTTCTCCATCGTGTCGAAATCTTTGCTGGACAGCGTCGACCAGAACCGCAGATGCGCCCCGAGAACCAGGATAATGAGCACGTGCACGGCGGGGTTGGCTCCGCCTTTCTGAACCCAGCCTTCCCAGCCAATTGCAATACCCTTGGGCGATGCGCCACCCAAGGGCACGACAACTGGCGCGATCGCGAAGGACCAGATGACAAGCGAGATGACCGCCACAACAAAGCCCGCCCCAGTCGAGACTCTTATCCGGGCGGAACGCTTCCAAACTCCAATAGTTACGACGTAAAAGACCAGCCCGCTCAACGACGCGGTTGCGAGCATCTGGAAAACCGGAATGCTTGGGGAGGTAACTGCGACCAACTCGTTGTTCAGATCAAAGACCGCACCTGCACGGGCGCCGATAATCTGGACGTCAAGTATGCCGACCAGCAGAACATACACGACTCCCAACGCTACGCCACCAATCGCCCAAACGACAGTCCTCATTGACGAGCCTTCCCAATTTGTAAACAGCTTCAAGCAGTGGACCACCGTCCGCAGCTATCAGGGGGTGTTTGAGAAGGCCCTCTCAACCACCCCCTGAGCCGCAGACCTAGCAGTCATTTCCCTTAACGTTGCGACAAGCCTCCCGCACGGCGCCCTCAGCCTTCGGCCACGTGCCCTACAAGGAACACCGTATTGTGGGTGCTGCCATCATTCATCGGTCCCGTCCGCAAGTGGTCTGAACGTGAAAGTGTCCCCGTTGTCACGCATTAGATTAGTGGTCTTCAAAGGCGATGCGGCTGGTAATTCCTGCGACAACAGACTGGCTCCGGTACCATCGTCTACCGATGAAACCTTGGTCAGCATCGGCCTGAGCACTGTCGCATCCACGTCCGCTGGAAGCAGGTACGCACGCGCGGTACGGGTAGGATCGTTCCGACTCTCACCGGCTTCAAGCGCAAGACCCTTCCTATAGAAGTCCGTGATGGATCCACACGCGGCAGCCGTCACCTCGGAACCCCCGGGGACATGAAGTATCAGGCAGACTCTCGACGACCCCGAACGTCCGACCCAGTACTCCGCAACGCCATCTGAACCAAGATGTCGAAGAGTTTCCGGTCGCACAACACCGAGCGCATCTAGATCAACGTTCTTTGGGATGCGATCACCCGCCGTCTGAGAAGCGCCCAGCGCTGGCAAGATTTCCTCAACCTCGACTTTGTTGCTTGCTGCCGCAGGAAGAGCAGCAGACATGACGACTAGCGCCCCCGTAACCACCATAACCGCTAGGGCCTTACGATTCATTGAAGCTCCCAAATCGCGATCTTGTTTCGGTCAGGATGTCGCATAACAAGTCAGGTCCAAAGTGCCACTAATGTCGGGGTCCGCCCAAGGCCACTGCCAAACACACTTCTGTTTTGAGTTGGAGGCATTGCTGTGACTGAGATAGACGTCTCCCCCGGTGCTGTCCGCATACCCGATAGTCGTATAACCAGGGTAGTCATAATATGTCTCGATGATAACGGTTGCATTGCCGCCGTCCGCACTGAATGGTTCGGTAAACGCTCGGCCTCCACTAATTGCCGGACGAACCCCTGAGTAGCGATACTGCCACTCGACACTTGGAGTCTCGTTGGCATAGTAGTGACTGGCTGCTTGTGCCGCCGGAGCGGCAATGACCAGCAATGCCGCGGTCGCAAAGACCACGCTGCCAAGTCTCCGTAAGCTTCTCAATTTCTCACCATCAACTCTCCATAGCGCGCATACACGTCCACACTTCACCGAGTGATTCATGGAGCCGGATGGGCGATAACCGAATCGCCCCGAGGATCACCACAACACCCAACAGTTAATCTCGGTCGAACCCCCGACACCGGAAGCCTCCCAGTAGCACTTGCTTTGGAGCGTGGAGTACGACTGATGGGTCAGCGTGACGACGTACGGGTTAGGGCCGGACGCATAACCGACTTCGTCATAACCCGGGTAATCGTAATAGCTGATGATCGTACTCGTTCCCACGCCCACCGTCGCAGCAACCTTCCCACCCGCGATGGTCGAACGAAGCCCGGAATACCGAGGCCGACCTTCGGCCGTGTCAATATCGTCGGCGTATTTGAAACTCGCCGCATTTGCAGCGGGAATAGCGATCCCCGAGAACACAGAGAACATGGCGAGGAATATCCCAGCCCGCACGAAAGCCTGGGCACGGCGGGCCCTACGACTGCCATCAATCACCGCGTCTGCCTTAATGCCACTCACTTGTCTACTCACATCCACCTTTCCTGCGATAGTGCTGCTGCCCGGAGCCGCAGCTAAACTAGGTCTCCAGCCACTTAGTCGTTCGCAACTACTTCACGTGATTGCCCGTCCGGTCTCGAAGCCATGGCGTCCCAATACCTCAAGCGTTGGCGGTTTGCTAATCCCAGTGGACCTGATCCACCTATACCAACGTCCAGCGCACCGATCATGCATCGGGAATTAGCGCGGCGGGCTTCGCCAAGAACACCGGTCCTCCCAGGAGGCCTGGGAGTTGATTAGCCGTTTGCGACGGCCTCCAGATATCGCAAACGATCATTCTGGCCGGCAAGCCGTGATTTGCAACGTAGCACGCTCGCCCAACCCTCACAAGCTGCTCAATACTTCCTGGACTGGCAGATACACAGGTCTCGCATAGTCGATTAAAGGATCCTTGACCTGCGGCTTCGTGCGGTGTCGGGTCCGCTGAAGACGGGTGCGAGCCATCGGTGATTACGGTAAGCCGATCCCTACCAAAGTTGATCACGTAGGTGCAGAACTGAACCGTCAGGTCCCCAGGTTACCGGCGGCCCCGCCTGCAGACGCGCTCCGGCTCTACAGCCATTGGCCGGGTGAGGATCGGAGTGGAAATTGGACCCCTGTCTACCGTCAATCAGTCCTCGTTGTTGCGACCGATCGCTGCGGGCGGCAGCCTCCGTCACACGGCAAGCCTCGGCTGGGTTGAGGACGACGCCACCCTGGCGATGGGCTACCTCAAAGCCGCCGACGTGCTTACCACGCACTGGAAGGCACACCGCCCGAACGACAGCCTTGCCCTCCCGATCTCGAGCACTTACCAGCACGGAGTCGAATCGCTCTCAAGACGGTCATCAGCTGCGCCGCCCGCTGCCTGAGGGCCGTCGGCGACCTGGACACCGAAGTCCAGCAGACCCAACCTTGAGGCGATCCTGGCGGCAACGCACTCGATCGGTGGGCTCGCCGAGCGGCTGACGGGCTACTTCGCCCGGCTCGACGTCGAAGACAGCCAGCGGATTCCCGACGACGTCAAGGAGGTCCTGGACGCCCTACATGCCTTCGACCCGGCGGTGAGATCGTTGAATTCGGCTGGCGGGACTGGAAGGTAGCGGTCGCGTGGCTATCGAGTAGCGATTAACGCTCGCGGGCGATACTGGGACCGAGCCAGCAACCTCTTCGGTGTGAACTCACGGCAGGCCGGTCGGATCGGGCTCGATCCGAGGTCATCCGGCCTGGTGACGCCCGTACCGGTCGGGTCCGGTCGGCACGGTTGCTGTACTTCGCTGCTGTACTTCCGCCGGCTGCCGGGTCCAGCCGATGAAACGACGGTGCAGTGCGCCGGCCGGTGCCCAGGGCATGTCCTCGGCCGCCTTGACGAGATAGGCACCGAGGTAGAGGGCCAGCGACACCGGCGCGTCGGCGTACTCCGCGCGCAGCTCCCGCCGTCGGGTCGGGCACGGCCAGGGAAGGTCGCAGCCGCCGCAGCTCCAGATCGGCAGCACCGGGCCGTGAGTGGTCACCGCACACCACCCAGAAACCGGGCCACGCTCGCGCGGGCCTGCCGACTCGTCGCCCAGTCCACCTGCCAGCAGGGGTACGGGGCGAGCCGCGACCACCACGCCCGGCAGCCGACGCACATGCCGTCGAGCCCACGCACGTGCACCGCAAGGATCGTCCGCTCCGGCCCGCCGATCACTGCTCGCCCTCCTGCGGCCAGTGCCCACGATTGATCGGAATGCGGTGCTGAGCACGGCACGGCAGGTCGGCTCCGCACCGGCAGACACGCCGCCAGAGCTGCCAGGACCAGACCGGCCGATGTCGTCGGGCAAACGTCAACGCGGTGGCCGACAGGTACTCGTCGTACGAGACGCGTCGCACGCACTCTCCCTCGTCGCTCACGAGGGCTGCCTCTTCGCCCTCTGATTGAGGGGGACGCGGCGACCGGGCGTGACTCGCACCGCCCGCCGCATCCCGTGAGCGAGAAGCTACGGTCGGTTGCGCGGTGGAATGGGTAAGGTTCCTACCTCTGGATCACGAGACGAGTCCGACTCGGACGGCGAGGTCACGGGCGTCATCCCGGGTGGCACGCGGGCCGTCGAGCAGGTCCAAGGTGATCTGGCGGGCGTACCCGTTGTAGCGGATCGTCTCCGGGGCCGACTCGTACGCCTGCCGCAGCGTGGCCACTGTCGCTTCCGTGTCGTCCTTGCCGTAGTGCGCCCGCGCGACCTCGATCAGATGGCGTGCCCGACGCGGCCTCGACGGGATCGCCGCCGCATCGTGGCGGCGGGCCTGCCGCACCGCCTCGCCGGACTTCTGCAACTCCACCGCCACGGTCACCGCGTGAGCGCCCATGATGACCCGGGAAAACGACGTCTGCCGCTGGTAGAAGCCCTGCGGCAGACGCTGCGCCACCCGATCCGCGCGATCCCAGTACCGCCAGGCCCGCCCTTCCTCACCCGCACGAGCGGCCGTGTACGCGGCCTCGAAGTTCAGCGCACCCCACAACGCCAGCAGATTGACGCTCCCGTCGGCGGCCTGCGACTCCAGAGCCGACAGCACGTCCAGCGTCACCGCCATCGCGGTGTCCCAATCCCCGGCGTCCCGATGCACCTGGCACAGGAACCACCCCGCACCGGCCACCGCCTCCGGATCACCGCACTCCTGCGCCGCCACCATCGCCCGATCCGCCACCCGCCACAACAACTCGGCAGCCGGCTGGTACGCGATGAACATCTGCGCCAACCCGAACGTCTCCGCCAACAGCGCCTGCGCCTGCCGCCGCTCATCACCCTCGTACACCAACACGGCACGCTGCACATCCCGCAGCAACCCCGGCAACAACCCGCCCAGCACCGTCCGGTGATCCGACGCCCGATGACGCGCCCGCCACGCCACCGCAAGCCGCTCCCTCAGCCTGGACAACGACTCCGCCGGGGCGTCACCGGCGAACGCGACACGGTTCACCGCATCCCGCACCGACGCCAACGCCGGATGCTCCGGCCCATTGACCACCGCAGACCGGTCACCCAACTCCACAGCCAAGGCAGACACGTCGACCTTCAGAGCACGCGCGATCCGATCCAACATGGGAAGACGCGGCGGCAGGATCCGGTCCGTCTCCACCGCCTTCACCCACTCGGCGCTACGACCCACCAACCCACCAAGCACCGCCCGAGTCTTCCCGGACCGCTCCCGATAGACCTTCAACCGCTGCCCGAACGTCAACTCCGGTAAGGAATCCACCCGGAACCTCCTCGCGTAGCGCCGGAAGCACCACCGACCCATCGGGCCGCAATCACGCCCAACGCTACCGATCCGCAGACTGGCTCATAACCCTCACACGCCGGTGAGCCCTGCATCCTGGCAGGCACCCCGACCTCTCGCTTGTAAGTTCTGGGTGCTCCGCCCGGCAACGTCCATCCACGTACGCGACCTCGGGCAACTGTCGACGCTCAGCCGTCGACCAACGTCCTTGTCTCTGCTCGTTGCTGTCAGCTACCCGCGCCACGGAGTGCACGTCAGCCAGGGAGCGCCGCCGATCGTGACAGCCACTCCCGGGCCAACATCGCGAACACGAACCGGTCGGCCCACTCACCGCGAAACAAGTAGCTCTCGACATGCCGCGCCTCACACCGCATCCCCAGTCTGGTCATCAGCCGGGCCGACGCCTCGTTGCCGGCGTGGCACCGACCGTAGACGCGGTGCAGGCCGAACTCCTCAAAACCCCATCCCAGCAGCGCCCCCACCGCCTCGGTGGCCAGCCCTTGACCTGAGAACTCCGGATTGAAGACGTACCCAATCTCAGCAGTCTGGTCGGCCCGGCTCCGCCAGACCAGCTCAACAGTGCCAGTCACTCGTCCGTTCGCCTCGGCAGCCAAGGTCAGGACGTCACCCTCGACACGCAGCCCGTCCTCATGGGTCATCGCCGCGACCGACTTCTGCGACTGCTCACGGCTGCGCGGCTCGCTGCCGAGCATCCAGCGGCACACGTCGGGCCGGCGCTGGTACGCATACACGTCCTCCAGGTCGGCCATAGTGACCGGCCGGAGGGTAAGCCGGCGCGCACGAATTGGGGTGAACACGGCCGCAGCGTACGGGGTCCGGCCCGCAGCAACTGAATAGCTGGTCAGACGTTGAAGCGGACTCAAGAGCCCCGGCGCACCCTGTTCGTGATCGCCGCGGTAGTGCGGCCTACTGGTACGTCAGCGGCAGATACCGCTCCCGGCCGCTCTGCTCAGTCGTCTGCGTGAACCCGGCCGCCTCCAGGATCGCAGCGAACTTAGCCCGTCTGCGTCGACGAATGGAGACCAAAAGTAGGGTGACAGACATCAGCGCCGTCCAAGCGACGGCGGCGACAGCTGCGGCGCCGGCGGGGGACGTCTCTCGTAGCCCGAGCCCCACACCGAGGATCGCGCACAGCACGGTTAGGACGACATAGAGGAGCCACGTTCGCTGCTTGTCGTCGTTCCAGCCCTCGAGATCGTAGCTGATACGGGCCTTGAACAGATCCAGCACGTCGGCAGACACGGGGGGCAGCGCGCCCCCGGTGGAAGCATCCGGGTACTGCACTCGGTTCCGCGCGGCCCTTTCGCGGGCCTGCGGACGGGGATCGGGTACGAAGAACAGCTGCGGTCCGCTGCGGTGTCGCTGCCGTGTGTCCGTGTACGCGTAACCAAATTGCTCGGCAACAGCGGCCATATGGGCGAGTGAGCGCAACGTGGCCACCCGCTCCACCTCCACCGGCTGCCCGCCGGCCATCTTCCGCAACATTTTCCGCACGTGCCGCTGTCCCACCAGCGATCCCCCATCACATCGTTGATCAGACTTGCACAGCCTCTCGCCCGGGAAAGGCCGGAGGTCCATCCACCAGTGCCACGGTCCCGGTTGGGCTAAGCCACCGTAGCGGGTTCGAGAGGTGCGAAAGTTCCTGGAGTCCGCACGTGCCGACGAGGATCCCCTCTAGGCCGCGTACGCCCTAGTCCTCGTCACCGGCCTGCGTAAAGGTGAAGCGCTCGGTCTTACCTGGGCCGACGTCGACCTCGACGCCGGGGAACTGACCATTGGCCGGCAACTGCAACGCCTACGCGGAAAGCTCCTGCACCGCGACACCAAGACCCAGGCGTCCGACGCCACCCTGCCCCTGCCCGACATCTGCTTAGCCGCTCTCAAGCTCAGATAGCAACAACGCGACGAGGTACGAGCAGCCGGCGGCAAGGCGTGGCACGAAACGGACCTCGTATCCACCACCCGCTACGGCACGCCCATCGAGCCGCGCAACTTCCAACGCTCCTGGCAGACCCGCTGCGACAAGGCGGCAGTCACACCGATCACCGTCCACGACGCCCGCCGCACCTGCGCCACCCTCCTGGCCGACCTCGACGTCCACCCGCGAGTCGCCATGCAGATCCTCACGCCCGCTTCTCGATAACGATGGAGATCTACACCCAGGTCTCATCCAAGGCGACCAGGGATGCACTCAAGCGCCTCGGCGAATCTTTGACGCAATGACCGGCTGCTGTACTTCGCTGCCGTACGGACAGCAGAAAGGCCACCTCCCGAACGCCGGGAAGTGGCCTGAGCTGCGTGGGCAATACTGGGATCGAACCAGTGACCTCTTCGGTGTGAACGCGGGCACGGGGCACCGTTGGATGTCATCCGATGCCGTCTTGCACTGCATAGCAAGGCTTCACTGCTGTCTTGTGCCGTCTCCTGCCGCCCGCTGCTGGTCGTTTCGATGCCTCCGCGCCGCCTATCCCGCTTGGAAGCCGGCCGGCACCTGCGGGTCGCCCACCGTCGCCCTGGCAGCGCTCAGCACGGCCCGGAGCGGGGTGTGTGGAAACCCGTCGCCCGTGCCGGAATCCGGCCCTAGCCGCGTGCTGTAAAAGGGTTCGCCGTCGCGGTCGGCGTCGTCCTGGTGGGCCCAGAGGTTGCCGGCCTCGTCCCGCTGCCAGATGACGTTCTCACCACGGAAGTCGGCGCGATCGAGCCAGTCAGCGCCGCACGGCCAGTAGCCCTCCCACTGCGGAGGACGTAATGCGGCGTAGGCCTCGTCGACGGCGGCGACGGCCTGGTCCACGTCGTCATCGTCAAAGACGGCAGCGAACCGGCACAGCAGGGCCAACGGAGCCCCGGGGTGCTGCAGCTGCGGATTCCGCGCGGCAATCGCCCGGCAGATCAGGTCGAGTTCGGGCCAGCGCAACGCATGCGGGTGCCAGTGTGCGAGGTCGTCCCATCCGAGCTCGGCTGGCTCGGCCAAGTCAGGGGTGGTGATGCCCAGGCTGTAGGAGTCGGCGGAGGCGTCGATGCTCAGTACGACGTGGTGGCCATCGCCGACCTCGAAGGCCACGTCGAGTGACGAGTCGGCGGAGTCCTCATCCGCATCGTCGTCATCGTCGTCGAGCAGGCCTTGGAGGTCACCAAGCCGATCCGCCCCGGGCCCCTCCTCGTGGGCAAAGGTGTACCGCGCCCAGAACACCGGATCGTGCAGTGACTCTTGCAACACTGATGGAATCGCCACCAAGAGCACTATAGAGACCGCACCAGCGGCATCCCGAAGCGGCGCTGCTGCGCGGTCGGCCGGTGCTGCCAGGCGGTCCTGTCGACGCGCACGGTCAGCGACATCCGGGCCGCACTGCGGGCCGCCCTCACCTACGCCCAGGCCGAAGACCTCATCACCCGCAACCCGGCCGTGCCGGTCACCCTGGCCACCGTCCGTCGTCGACGGGGCAGGAGCTGGTCCAGCGACGAAGCCCGCCGGTTCCTCGAATCGGCCCGCGCCGACGCCGAACCGCTCTACGTCGCGTACGCCCTGGTCCTCGTCACCGGCCAGCGCAAAGGTGAAGCCCTCGGTCTCACCTGGGCCGACGTCGACCTCGACGCCGGAGAGCTGACCATCGGCCGCCAGCTCCAACGCGTACGCGGCAAGCTCCTGCACCGCGACACCAAGACCCCGGCGTCCGACGCCACCCTGCCGCTGCCCGGCATCTGCTTGGCGGCTCTCAAGCTCAGACAGCAACAACGCGACGAGGCACGAGCAGTCGCCGGCAAGGCATGGCACGAGACCGGACGCGTATTCACCACCCGCTACGGCACGCCCATCGAACCGCGCAACTTCCAACGCTCCTGGCAGACCCGCTGCGACAAGGCGGCAGTCACGCCGATCACCGTCCACGACGCCCGGCGGACCTGCGCCACCCTCCTGGCCGACCTCGACGTCCACCCGCGAGTCGCCATGCAGATCCTCCGGCACGCCCGCTTCTCGATAACGATGGAGATCTACACCCAGGTCTCATCCAAGGCGACGAGAGATGCGCTCAAACGCCTCGGCGACTCCCTCGACCGGTGATCTACCGCCGCCGGCCGCCGCGAACCTGCACTGGGCTCAGCTCTCGTCGGCCTCAGCGGCCGGCAGGTCGAGATAGGCCAGCAACCGCAGTACCCCGGCAAGGTGTTGCAGGTCGTGCCAGAGCACCGGCCCATCACCCGCCGGACGGCGCATCAGCGCACGCAGCTCCGCCAAGTCGTCACTGCTCTGCCCGACGTCGATTCCCGATGCCGGGTCCTCCACCATCCCGAAGGCGGATCGCAGGTCAACGTTCCAGTAGTGGTCGACACCGAGGCGTGACACATCAATCTCCGCACCGAACCGCTTCTGCGCGGCGTCCAGTAACAGCACGCACACCTGCCGGAGTTCCTCGACCCTGAGCATGTGCATCTCTGTCATGTGCACCGCATTCCCGGAGGTAGTGACCGCCGCTGCTGTACTTCGCTGCTGTACGGGCAGCAGAAAGGCCACCTCCCGGAGCTGGGAAGTGGCCTGAGCTGCGTGGGCGATACTGGGATCGAACCAGTGACCTCTTCGGTGTGAAGCGGGACGCTGCGCCCACTCTGACCTGCAGAAACGAGAACCCGCAGGCCGTGGTGGCTGCAGTTGAATGCCGTTCGACGCCGCTGGGCGCGGTTCAGGGCCGTTCAGCGCACCCGGCTGCTCCCACATTGCTCCCCGATCCCCGGTAGGCGGCTCGCGTCCTGGCGCGTCGCTTCGGCGCGTCTCCGAAACAACAACGCCGAGGCAGCGTCACCGGCGCGCTGAGGCAACACACGCACGGTCGGGGGCCAAAAGCGGACCGCCTGGCCGTTACAACCCGAGTCCACGGCGCGCGACGAATTCCAAGACGTCGGCCGCCTCAAGCTCCGGGTCGCCTCCATCGTGGAAGTGGAACCAGACCTCCTCGCGGCAGTGACCATCATCAACCGGGAACCCCCAGTGGTCACCGGTGCCCACCGGTGCTATCGCGATGAATGCCCGGTCAGGGAACTCACGGTCGTTGACCGACTTGACGTCGTCGTCGCCGAAGGCGGCGCCGACGATCGGGAACAGTTCGAGACGGCCGACCAAGCCACCGCCGTAGCGCATCATGAAGGCCTTGTACTTCTCCGGCAACGTCACGCCGAGCTGATTCTCCAGGTCGGCGACCTCGGCGGCGGTGGCGGTGCGTCCGTCGATGAGCGCGAAGCCGTGCTCGGCTAACGAGGCCACCGATTTCCGACGCAGCGGCTCGACCAACGCGTCGAACTCCACAACGTTCATACCGATCAGTCTGCACACCCACCCGTACAACATGTGTGCGCGGGTCGCCAGCTGCGGACACGAGCCGCTGACCTTCAACCCAGGTGGAGGCATCTGCTCCTCAGGTTCGCCGGCTGCGCCGCGAATATCGGATGATCTGTGCATGAAGATCGTCCATCTGCTGCAGGCGGGAGTAACCAAGCCGCACGTGGATCGAGCGGCCGGTGCCACTTGGCTGGCCATGGTGTATGACAGCGCCAGGGCAGTGCACGGTGTGGTCACGACGTCTGTCGAGGAGCCGACGGTCGGCCGAAACCACTACCGGGTCGGTGTGCGACTGCGTGATGCCAAGCCGTTGAGCATTCTCTTCAACGCCGCGGTCCTCCTGGTCGCCGCAGCCGAACAGCAAGACCCAAACATGATCAACCCGGTGTTCGTTGACGTCCCCGGCCGGAACATCTACCGCCGCACAGGGCTGCGGGTCGCCACCAGGGCAGAGCTGAACCAGCCGCTCCACGAGCGGCACCTACATCTCCTGACCGAAGAAGAACGCCGGGATTTCGCCTACCACCAGCCGAGCCGACTCGGAGACCTGCTGTTCAACTGGTTCGACTGAGCTACCCCTCCGCGCGCACCGTGCGACAGATCAAGATGCCGGGCTCCGCGCTGCCTTTGTCGTTCCCCCTCGGAATAGGGCTCAGGTGCGGGCGGGTGTAGCCAGCGCTTCAGGCGACCGGGAGGTCGATCCGTCGTCCGGTTCCGTCCGGAGCCCCGTCATCGGTGACTATGGCGAACGCGCCAGTCGGCACGCTGTCGAGAGTCGCTACCCGTGACGCGGCGGTCAGCAAGGTGGCCTCGGTCGCTCCGGCGATGAAGAAGACATACACGTCGCCGAGCTCCTCGCCGTCGTCGTACACCTCGACCGCGCCTTCGTCTTCCAAGTCGACCAGGAAGTCCTCGACCTGATCGATCCAGGGGAACGCATAGACGCCCGGGTCAAGACCCGGAGTTGGTACCAACGGAACGTGGATCTCGACGATGCTGGCCATGCCGACATGATCTCCCAGGCGGAGGCGAAAGCGAAGCGGATGGAAGCAGGGCTGCCAACGTGCGCGGTCTGCAGCAAATCCGTGCGCTGCCCTTTCCCGGGTGACTCTGCCGCGGATTACACAGGGGACTGACCCGCGTCTTGTTCGGTATTGTCGTACCGCGCCGATCGCCAGACCTGTTGAGCCCACGCTTGGTCGGAGGCGTCGTCGTGCATGCACGTGACACAGAGGATGCCTTCGGAGGTCGCGGCATAACCGTAGAGTTCATGCTGCGGCTTACCGTCGACGACCACTGTGAGCCAGAATGCCCGTCGCACCACCTCGCCGTCTTGCTCCGACAACTCGCCGTCGCACCGTTCGGGCAAGTCCCCGCTGAATTCGGCGATCGCAGCGTCGGCTGTCATGGCTTTCGAGGTATCGAACGCCTCGATGTGAACGGTCCGGCCGCGTCCGGCGAACATCATGATGCCGTCGGCCGTTCGCGAGCCCAGACCGGCGGTGCGTTCCACGGACCAGCTCGCGGTGATCTGCTGGCGGACCGAGAGCGGCAGCGGGTGCCAGATCCGACTGAGCACATCGTCGCGGTCCCACGCCTCGGTCAGCACCCGCGACAACAGACTGTCCCGTTCCGCGACCAGATACGGCAAGGTTCCGGCATCGCGGACCTCCGCCCCGGCAACCTCACCGAGCAGCCCGGGCCATGGTTCGATCGCGTTCGCAACCTCACCCCGGAGCGTGAGATCGGCGTACTCGGGTGTGGTCCAGACCGCGTTGGCGTGGCGCAGCTGCTCGTCGTCGAGCTTCAGCCAGACCGAATACGTCACGCTTGCGACCCCGGTCAGGTGCACCGGCATGAGACAGCGCAGGAAGCCCCCTACGCCCTCGATCCGCTGGAAATCGGAGTTTCCCCAGGCCGACGCCCGCTGCTCGGCAGGCAACGCCAGGATCGCGTCCGGCAACGACGACCGGATGTCAAGGTCAACACCATCCAGAGGCTCACCGCAGCACGAGCAACCAGGCACATGATCGAACACACCGGGACTGTACGAGAAGCTCACCCCAGCGTCGAACGCCAGCAGGCACCACGACGCGTCCGCCCGACGAGCCCACGGCACGGCCGCCGAAGAGAGGCGACACATGTTGGGCCGCCCGTCGCGCCCGGTGCGCCGCAGTCGTGCGCGTTGAGGGCGGGCTTGAAGGAGCCGCAACCACGGAAGCGTTGTGCAGCCCCCTGTCGGGTCAACTCGCTCCTGTTGAAGACGGCCACTGGGGCAAATCGTTCAGTGGGCTGCCAGCAAGTCGCCACGAGCGGCGTGGGCTGAGGTAGCTCAGCTGTCCGGGGCACGAAAGATGCTGGGAGAGGGCCTGAACGGTGCAAAGGGCTAGCTGTGTGATGACGGCAATCGCATTCTGACCGGTGTATCTGGTGACGCCCCATTTGCCTCGATTATGCGTAGCGACACCGATCTCGGGTGCTTGCCTGAAGTGCTTCCGGTCCTGGTGAGCGGTGGCGTGGCGCAGTCTAACCAGCGAGTCCAGCCACTTCGCGGCGTCCGGCCCGCGTCTGGTGCGCTCTTCCAGATGAGCTTGATCATTGAAGGCGACCCACCAGTCGGCGTCTATTCCGATCTCGCGTGCCCGCGCAGCGAAGGAGAACCACCATGACGGCATCGGGTCAAGGCCAAAGTATGCCCAGTAGAGCTTCCTGACATTGGCCGAGGACGGCGCCTGCAGCTTGGCGGCCGGGAACCACTGTCCCAGCTCGGCGGGAACGGGCCTTGCCGCAGTCCTCATTAGGTACTCGTGACCCGCGCATACGAGCTGCTCGTTGAAGTCCTCCCAGGCTGCAACGGCTATGACAGCAATAGCTCGGTACATGGCGCGTGACTCAACGTTGAGGTTGCCACCAGCGGAACCTCGCTGCTTCGCTTTGCGGTAGTTAACGCGCCCGGCCTCGGCGTCGAGCAGTAGCGCATCGTCAAGAGCTTTGATGAAACGCTCGAAGGCATCCTGGAAAACGTAGCGGGCCATCGGTCTCCGATCAGGCTGAACTGAACAACCAAGCCGTGGAGCGCTTGTGCTGGGCTGGGGCCGACGGAACTGGCCTAACCACATCCTTCCGCAGATGCTGTCGCACTTGTAGCACCCTACTGCGGCCTAATTGTATGGCCGAGGGGGACATCCTCACTTTGGCAGTTCCGCTCATCCCGCTCCCTGCAGCATGGGCCGGGCCACCGACGGTAGGCCATTACAGTCGGTAGCGATCGGATCGCGGCAGATCAGGATGCCCCGCTATGGGATGCACATACGACAGTCAGAAGGTGCCGGCGAGCAGTGCGGTGATCAGCGTGCTGGGCTCGGTGGTGGTTGGGCGGTCGCTGACCTGGCCGTCGCCGATCTCGATGATCCGCCAGACTCCGTCGGCGCGTAGGGCGAGGTCGACTGTGATGAACGGCAGGCCGAGTGCGGCGATGACCGGTGTGACCGCGTTCAGGTCCAGGTTGTGGGGTGGGACGTCGTTCGGGGTGTGCGCGCTGACCAGGGCGCAAACGCCGTTGACCCACCAGGTACGCGCCTCGACGGAAGTGAACCGCTCATAGCGGCGGAGGACGAACCCGCCGACGAAGTCGTCCTCACGCAGGTGCCGCAGACGGCTCGCCACCTTCCACGCCGTCTCACCATCGGCGAGGTCGGGGATGAACGCCGCCTCGTGCCAGTAGTGCTTCATCGACTTGGTGTAGTCACGTAGGACGGCCGGGCCGGTGCCCAACTCGACGCGCACCCGATCGAAATCGGCGCGCAGGTCACTCCTGGTCCACACCGACGTAGGGGTGTGTGCCGCCAGCGCGGCGTACCAGCCGGGCAGCTCGTGGGCCCGCCGGTACTGCTCAGGCGAGGTTCGCAGCGTCACGCCGCGCCGGGCCAGCGCCTCAGCGAAGGCCACGTACTGCTCGCTGCGCAGCATCCAGCCCCGGTAGACCGCCTCACCGCCGGCGGGCACCAACGCCACCGCCTCATCCACACGCCCCGGCCTGGTCAACGCATCGTGATCGACCACCGCCACGTCGAGCCCGGCATCACCAGCGGCGACCGCCTCCACCCTGAAATGCTCGTCGGGACCCCGCGGTCGCAGTAGATCGGCAGGAACCAGCAGCATCACACCCCGCATCGTGCCCAACCCGGCCAGCAACCTCCACGCCATATTCCAAACGCATCGCGATAAGCGGGTGCCAGAGCGGGCGTGCATTCCGGGGCGATGACCCGATCCAGGCAGGTGACGGGGTCGGAACCGTGGTACAGCCGCCGTGGGTGACCGCCTCACCGTCGAGGAATCGCGATGCCGGCAGCGCGCAGCCGCGCTTCGATGAGTGCGGTCAACCGAGCTGTGGTCGGCGCCTCGTCAGCCCGGTGTTCGTTGACCACGTTGTAGCGGGTGGCGGCGTCGGGGCTGGAGAAGAAACCGTCCATGTGTGTCTGCATCACCGCCCGTTCAGTCAGCAGGTTGTCGGCCATCTCAGCTGCGAGCTCGTCGAGGCGCGGGTCGTCGGGCTCCCAGGACAACGCGTCCCAGGTTCGCTTCCACAGCCTCACATACTCGGGATCGTCGAGCCGGCGCTCGAGCTGGGTCACGAAACCGTCGAAGAACGCTGGGGCCAGCGCGCGAGCCAGGACTAGGGCCTCCCGTTGCAAGGCCACGACGTCGGGACCGAAACCCAGCGCGGTCATCCGGTCCAAAAGGGTGCAGGCGCGGTCGGGAAGCAGCGCCCGGTCGCTGTCAGCGAGTCGACGCAGTGTGTCGCGGCGGGCGATAAGCTCCGTGATCCGGTCGGTGAGCCGTCGCTCGACGTCAACCACGGCGGCGGCGAAGCGCTTCGGATCAGCGTCGAGCAGTTCACCGATCTCGGCGAGCGGCACGCCCGCCTCGGCCAAAGTACGGACCTGGACCAACCGGAGCAGGTCGGTGGAGGTGTAGCGGCGGTAACCTGAGGAGTCGCGGCGGGGCTCGTCGAGCAGGCCGAGACGGTGGTAATGCCGCACCGTCTTGACCGTGACACCGGCGAACGCGGCCGCCTTCCCGATCGTGAGCCCTCCGCCCATGGGCTCAGTCCGTCGTGCGGGTGCCGGTAGGCGCGAGTTCACGCACCGCCCTGGCGACGGCAGGAAAGTCCTTGCGCAGGATCGTGCTGTGGTTGCTCGCGACCTTCGCGCTGATCGCGAGATTCGGGTTGCGGGAGAGAATCGGATCGAGTGCGGCGCGTCCCTGTTCCATCTCGTCGCCCTCGTTGCCAAGGCTGGCTCCGGTCGCCAGGACGAACCGCAGTGGGCAAACGATGCGTTCCAGGACCGGCACGCTGGCGGCGGCGATCTCGTTGAGTTCGATGTTGACCTCGGCGTGCTGGTCCGCGCTCATCCGAGCGCCCATGCCGAACCGACTGGTGATCGGCAACAGCAACCGCACCCGGCGAAACTCCTTGCGGATGCGTTCCCGGCCGGCGACGCCGGTGAGGCCAACCGGGAAGGCGTCCACGGTAACGACGCCGAGAACACGATCCGGGTTCCGGTCGGCCCAGTGCCACGACAGGATTCCGCCGTAGGACCACCCCACCAGCAACGGCCGGTCGACTCCCCGGGATGCAAGGACGGCGTCCAGATCTCGCAGGCAAGCCTCGAAGGAGTAGTCGGCGGAACGCTTCGACCGGCCGCGGGCGCGCTCGTCGTAGGTGATGTGGCGGTATTCACCGCCGAGCTCGGCGATGACCCGCCGCCAATGCGACTGGTCGGCGTAGGCGCCGTTCAGGTACACGATGGGCGTGCCCGAGCCGCCGGTGTCGGTGACCGCGAGGGCTGTGTCGTCAACGGGAAGCATGCCCGTCCAGGGCGAACTGGCCATGCGTTGAGCCTATGGATTGACCTTAGGTCAAGGTCAACCGTTGTACGAGGGAGCCGATGCCACATCGACTTTGGCCACTGAATCGTCGATGAACGTGAGGTGCCGCGACTTACCTCGGTAGTTGCGTCGACGGTTCCCAAGCCTGCGTCGTCGACCGATAGCGGTCGGAAGGACCCCAACCTGGCGAGACGCTAAAACTACATAACCGACCAAGTGCGTGAATCAGACGTCCTCTGAGGTGTGCCGAATGCAGTTCCTACAGCGCGCGGCCCCGATGCTGTCGGAGCCGCCGTTCGTAGCGCTGTCTCCGGTGGGGTCGGCAGCCGCCGACCGGATAGCGCAGGTGTCGACCGTGGCGAGGCGGCAGGTCACGGCGCTGGACGGACCTGCCGCTGCGTCATGGGTGTTCCCGGTTGCGGCGACGGAGCCGGGCCAGCCCGGGATCCGGACGTTCGAGCGGGCCATGACGGTTACCTAGATCGATACCCACAATCTGCCGACCGTCGTACTCTGCCTGCATGAGGGGCCTCCTTCGTCGTGAGACGTGGGCACCCCGAGCATTCCCGCCCGGGAACCACGAGGAGCGAGGCCCTTTCAGCCTTGGCCGGGGTCCGGATCAGGTCGCTGAGGTCTGTGTGGGGAGAGCGTCGGGCTAGGGCGTGAGTCAATCGGGCGGCGGTGACGGTGGGCGGTCACGCCGCCCGGCTCGTGGTGGTCGTTTCGCAGTCGGGTCTGGTTCTGCCGTAGTGGCCCTTTGGAACAGCGCGGCTGTTGCGCGGACATAGGCGACCAGTTCCGCCGGACTGCTGATCTGGAACGGCAGTCCGATCGATGCCAGGCGCAGGGTGTGCCATTCGAGTGTGTCGGGCGACGCGAGCCACCGGGAGGTCCCGTCGGGATTGTCGGTCAGGGTGCCCGGCGGCGGCATGCCGAGGCGGTCGATGACGTGGGCGGCCGGTGCGCGTATCACCACGTCGGCCGGGAATGTCGGGGCCATCTGCATGGTCTGATCGGCCAGGAACGCGGCCACATCCCGGCCGGGTACCTCTCTTGCGGCCGCTCGGGCACCGGTCGCGACGAGCCTGGTCATCTGGTCCATCCGCAAGATTCATGCCTCGAATGGGTCCCAGTGGGCCGTGTAGCGCAGCAGCGAGCGGGCCAGGTCGGGGTTTGCCGCTGCCCACCGGGTGTCGAAGAGGAACCATTGGTCGAACCCGAAGAAGTCATCGATGTATCGGGCGACTTGTGCGATGTGGGGGTCGAGCCGGATCAGCGATTCGGTAGACCGTTGCGCGGCTCCCGGCTCGGGTCCGTCTCCACGGCTCGGGTCGGGTGTGGGCGTGTGGTCGAGGCCGGCGGGCGAGGGTGCGTATCCGGGTAGCCGGGCGTAGCGTCGCAGGGCCGCGCCGACGTCGTTGTCTTCCGGGGCGACGAGGGCCTTCAGTAGCTGGGCGTCGTGGGGCCAGGTGTGGGCGTCGAGGTCGTCGGCGTCGCGCAGATGACCGGCGAGGTCCGGCAGGGCCAGGCCGGGGAACACGGTGGCACCCGGCAGGTCCAGATTCCGGTACGTATCGGGTGATTGCCAGCAGAGACGCACCGAGTAGACGGACCCGGGGCCGGGCGGAACCAGCCGGACGGTACGGACGGGCACCGCAGGGCTGAAGACCGCACCGCAGGCCGCCGCGTTGGTGGGCAGGGGCCAGGTGTCGTGCAGCAGGAACGCAAGCCGGTCAGGCGACGCGTCAACGGCGGCATCGTCGAGGAAGTAGTAGGCCAAATCCACCTCATCGTCATCGGTACGCACGCGCAGGGCGTGCTCACCGAGCCGGATGAAGGTGCCCTCGTCGTCGCCCTCCACCCACAGGTGCTCGATCAACAGCCCACGCAGGTCGTCCACGGACTCCGGACGAGGCAGGTTCCGCTTCCGGGCCTCCTCGAAGATCGACTCTAAGCCGTAGACGTCACCGCCCAACTCGCCGTCGATCCAGGCGTGCGGGTCGTCGTGCTCCCAGCCGCGGCGGAACCAGTCCAGCACCGTCGCGTCCGGCACGGTGACCACCCGCTTGCTGAACGGCGACTCCTCCCGCCACCGGCACACGAAGAACATGCCGGACACCCTAAGCGGAAGGTCCGACACGGCCCTGCGGCGACGTCTACCCCGACTCGAAGGTGATCGCATGTCCCGGGTTCGGTGGGAGTTACGGCTCGTGGGCTTGTGCCAGATACGTGATGTGGGCTGCCCGTTGTATCAACAGCCGGCGTAGGTACGGCGCGACGAGCGCCCGGGCCACCGCTGCGCCCAGCGGTCCCAGGGGCGCGGTGATGGTCATGCGGTCGGTCATCTGTGTGCGTAGTCCGTCGAGGT
Organism: Micromonospora sp. C51; assembly: GCF_018070435.1. Taxonomy (NCBI): domain Bacteria; kingdom Bacillati; phylum Actinomycetota; class Actinomycetes; order Micromonosporales; family Micromonosporaceae; genus Micromonospora; species Micromonospora sp. C51. The sequence goes on from NZ_JAGPXQ010000037.1 coordinate 42,579, forward strand.
CCTGGAAGTGGTGCTCGTGGCGCAGAGCACGGAAGGGGCCCTGGGTCTGATCGTCCACAAAGTGGTACGGCCGTTCGTAGGCGCTGATTCGGCTGGTCATGCGCCAGGGCAGTTTGAAATGACGGGCGTGGAAGGTGACTTCGTCGCCGAGGGCAAGCTGGGGTAGTCCGGTGCTGGTCGTGGCCGTCTCGCGGCTGGCGGGCAGGGACGCGGTGTGGACGTCCACATCGAGGGTCAGATCGAACACCACACTCGGGGCGGCGTTGATGACGGACACGACCTCGATGAGCGCCGGCACATGGCGAGCCTAACCCTGGGCGATACCCCAGGCCGCCCGGCCATGTACGCCACAGCGGTCGGGCACCAACCTGGTCTCCGCGGCGAGCCTGGTCTCCGCGGCGAGCGCTCCGTGGAAGAGTGTGGCCTTGGTGGGTGGGCTCGCTGTCGGCGAGCCGCAGCGAGACGATGTATGGATGGCCAGGCCGAACGAACAGACGCAGGGTGAGGTTGGCTGGTTCTGCGTTCGCTGCGTCTTCCGCGTGGGTGGCGACTCGGCGAGCCAGGTGTACGAGGAACGGTTGACGTTGTGGCGCGCCGCAGGTTTCGATGAGGCGATCGCGTTGGCCGAGGACGAGGCCCTCGGGTATGCGGCGGAGCAGCTCGACATGGACTTCGTGGGGCTTGTCCAGGCGTATCGGCTGTTTGATGATCCTGGGCATGGGGCGGAGGTCTTCTCGCTGGTGCGGGCCAGCGATCTGGATCCGCCGACCTACCTGACGAGGTTCTTCGACACCGGCGAGGAGAAACAGGGCGACACTGATCCCGGCACCTGACCGAGCGCCGCCCTGTTTCCAGCAAGCTTGCGCCGATCTCGCGCCCGATTTGCGGCCAGAAGCCGATGACCCAGGCACGAATGCCCTGAACATGACAACTGGCAGATCAGGTGACACCGGTGATCACGTCGATGACCCGGCCGAGTACGTGCCGGACCAACTCCCAGGGAGGGCCATGTTCGACGGGCCTGTTCAGCGGTCCTTTCCGGATATTGACCCGGACACCTTCTGGGACGACAACGAGTACGCGCTCAGCACCTACGTCGATGTGCCGCCGTCGCCCGCGTTGATCGACTCGGTCGAGGCGGAACTGGGTTACCGGCTGCCAGCGTCGTACGTAACGCTGATGCGGTCGCATAACGGCGGGATACCCCACCACACGTGCTGCCCGGCACCGAGCCCGACCACGTGGGCCGACACTCACGTCGCCGTGGACGGCATCATGGGAATCGGACGGACGAAGCCCTACTCACTGGCAGGCGAAGCCGGCAGCCGCTTCTGGGTCCAGGAGTGGGGCTACCCGCCGATCGGCGTCTACTTCGCCACTTGCCCCTCCGCCGGACACGACATGATCGCCTTCGACTACCAGAACAACGATCACGGTGAACCGCGAGTCGTCCACGTCGACCAGGAGCGCGACTACCGAATCACCGTACTGGCACCGAACTTCGCATCCTTCATACGGGCGCTACGGCCCGGCAGTGCGTACGAAGACGAGGTTTGAGCCTCACCGTCCGACGCACATCGAAGCCGCATCATGACGCTGACGGGAGCTATCGCTCACCGACACGACCGACGCCAACTGGTGCTCGGTGTCGGCGTGCAGCCCGTACCGATCCCGGCCGTTCTTCGCGTGCGCCGGTGCCCGGCGGAACGCCGCGAGCGGGACACCACGGATGATCCGGTTCCAGCGGGCCAGTAGGTTCGAGGTGAGGTTGGCTCCGGCGGCGGCTTCGAGCCGCACGTCGTCGTACGCGGTCAACATCCGGCTCAGCCGTTGCGGGCCAGGCCCGACGGAGCCGTCACGAATCGTCGACAGCGAGGTCTTCGGGTGCGGGACGACATCCCGCCAGCCAACGTCCGCCGACTCGACGCCGCTGAATTCGGAACGGTCAGCTACGGCACCGTCTACCCGTTGATCACCCGACTGCACCGCTTGGGACTCGTGGCCAACGCGATGCAACCCAGCCCCAACGGCCCGCCCCGCAAGGTCTATCGGCTCACGGACACCGGCCATGACCGACTGAACGTCTGGCGCGAGCAGTGGACCCAGTTCGCCAGCGTCGTGAACGAAACCCTCGCCGTCCGTCCACTGAATCCGGACTTTCGCTCTCCGCACCATTCAGCGAGAGCACACGAGCCGAAGTGCGGTCTCCTCGTTCTCTCGGACAGGAACAACTAGCTCATCGTCGATCTTATCGATGGCCGCAATGAGGCGGCCAAGCGTCGGCGCGTTCATTGTTTCGGCGAATATCACTACCCTGGAAAGAGACCCTGAATTTGGTCCACACTGGAGCCTGGTTCTATGACCGCGTCAAAGCTATATGTGTCATCGCACAGAATGATTGTTCGCTCGGACGGAACGAGCCTTCTATACCATGCTACGAACTCCGCCACCGGCCGCTCCTGGCCGTCTAGATATATGCATTGCCCCGACTCATGCGCCGAGCCCTCTATCCGGCTGCCACCCCGGCCATGACTCCATACAACGCCTCGTGCAGGGTCATCTCCCGACAAGACGTCGACCTCAATCATTTGCCAGTCCGCCCGCAGCGCCTGGACTAGATCATCCTTGCTCAGGGTCCAGTCATCGTCCTGGACTAGCGCTAGATACGTCATGCCGCCTACCTCACAGCCACTTCACCTGGGATGCCAAACCTGCTCATCAAGCCCTCGAAGTAGGGTACCGCACCTGATTCGTTTGTAATCACACGCAGCCGCTCGAAGGGGGTCGTGGGGTCGTTGATCACGTCCGCATATCTGCTAAATTCGCTTTCAGTCTTCGCATTGATAAAGCCACGAATCTTGTCTGGTATCGCAGAGCCTGGAACGAATGGGCTACGGCCAGGATTGCCAACGTACTTGGCGTCGAGGAGCGTACTGATCCCCTCAATTCCATCAGCCCAGACCTGCGACCCTCCGCCAACGCAGAGCTGCTCGCAAGGACCAGTATTCGCAACCTGGTAATGGTGGCTCGCACCGCTACCAACCGCGGACCGAGTATTTGCAACGCCTGGCCGAAGCGGACCCTCACCACAGTTGTGTACGAGGACCGGGGTGTTGCCGGCGATCACATAGTACGTGTGCAGATCGGCGACGGTGAGGTCGCGCATGTTCTCGGCGCCGACGTAGTTGCGTACCTCGGCGACGGTGGCACTCGACGTACCGATCGGTAGCAGCGCTGCACCGACGGCCAGCGCGCCGGCCAGCACCCACTTTGGCGCTGTTTTTTCCCAGAATGGATGGTTTTGCGTCGTCTTGAGGGTTGCCGTACTTGTCGTTCCCGTCGAGGTGTCCCGGGTGGTCACCTTGACGTCGGCTAGTTCCTTGTCCCGGTTGAGGTGCAGGGCGATGACCGGTTTGGCTTCCGTGCGGCCGGTCTTCGGGTCGGTCGCGGTGACCTTGTCGCCGATGTTGACGTCGCGGATCTGTCGCGTACTGCCGTCTGCCATCAGCACTCGGGTGACAGGGTCGAAGCTGTGGCAGGCCGTTGCCTTGGCGCGGCCGCCGGCCATCGCGCCGATGCCTGCGGCGAGCGCCACCTGGGACAGGTTGACACGGCCGGTGGTGGCGAGTTGGGTCAGGGCGTCGACGGTGCCACCACCGATTCCGCCGGTAAGGGCCCGGCCGCCGAGTGAACCCGCGAAGCTGCCCAGCTTGCTGGCCGCGGCGGAGGCGAGCCGGCCGCCGAGGATGCCGCCGATTCCGCCGACCGCGCCGCCTAGTGCGCCTAGGGCAGATGACTTGAGCAGGTCCAGCCCTCGCTCGCCTTGCATCGCGCCGGTGACGAAGGCACCCGCCGCGCCAGCGAGCGCGCCACAGGCAATCGCGCCGACGCCCGTCCAGCCGATCAGCGCCCCACAGCCGAGGCCGACGGCCGCACCGACGACGAAGCCGGCTATCTGCGCCTTGTGTTCCTGTACCCACTTCTCGGTCGCCTTGTACGCGTCGGCCACCGCGTTGACGGTTTTTGCGACGAGCTTGTTGCTCATCACCTTGGTGACCATGTTCTTGCCGGCCTGTTTGATGTTGCTGGCCAGCTGTTTGGCCTTGCGTTTGGCCTCGGCTGCCTTCTCCGCAGCCCACTTCCGGCCCTGGTCGATCTTCTTCTCGGTCCAGTTCCGGGCGCTGTCGTAGGTCTTCTTGGTCCAGGTACGGGCGGCGCTGTAGGTGTCCTTAACCCACTTCTTCGCTGCGTTCCATTGCTGGGAGGCCCAGTTCTTGGTGGAGTTCCAGGCCGAGGAAACCGCGCTGGTGGTGGACCTCCAGGCCGAAGAAATCGTGCTCGTCGTCGAGTTCCACGCCTTGCTGACACTGGACGTCACCGATTTGAGGGCGTTGCCCCAGTTCGGCCAGTGGCCGGTCGGGTCCGTGACGGTGAGTGGGTTGGCGTCGGCGTAGACGAAGCGATTCGCGGTGATCGAGGTCGGCGTTGCCGAGAGCGCGACCGAGTCCCGGGTGTCGAACTGGCCGGTTTCCGGGTTGTACCAGCGGGCCCACATGTTGACCCGACCCGTCGCAGCGTCCGTCCACTCGGACTGGTAGCCGAGATTGCCCAGCATCCCGGTACCGGACAGCCGGTTGCCGAGCGGGTCGTAGGCGGTCGAGCTGCTCAATGTGTCACCGGTTCCGGTGAACTGGGCGACCACGTCGGTGTGCTGGTCGGTCCAGACGTACCGGTTCTCCCCCGCGGCTTGGATGCCGATTACGCCGTCGGTTGAGTCGCGGACGTAGAGGGCTGTCCCATCTGCGGCGAGGGTGTTGCCGACGCCGGTGTACTGGAAGCCGTCACGCACGAGCCGGCCCAGGCCGTCGTAGTCGTAGGTCTGTTCGCTGCCGCCAGGGGTGCTCTGCGACCGGACCTGCCCGAATGCATCGGTAATGGTGCTCGCCACGCCCGCCGCCGTGGTGGTCGTCGCCAGCGTGCCGCGGGGGGTGTACTGATAGGTGGTGCCGTTGCTCGCGCTGGTGAGCTGGATGCGCTGGTCGTAGGTGAAGGTCACCGAGCCCGCCTGAACCCGGTTGCCCGACTTGTCGTAGGCGTAGACCACTGGAGTTGAGCCGTTGTCCCAGCTGGTTAGGCGGTTCGCCAGGTCGTAGGTGTAGGTGTTGGTGGTGGCGCCAGCGAAGCCGGTGGTCGTCTTGGACGTCGCGTTGTCGTTCGCGTCGTAGCCGTAGCGGATGGACGCGATGGTGGTTCCGGTCGGCGTCGTCAGGACGTCGTCGGTCAATCGGTGGAGGTCGTCGTAGGAGAACGTGCGCTCGTTGCCGCCCGCGCCGTACCCGATCGTCTCGACCTGGGAGACGGCGTTGTAGGTGTAGGTGAGCGCGACGCCGGCCGTGGGGTTGGCGACGGTCGCCGGTCGACCCGCGGTGTCGTATTCGAAGGTGGTGACGCCGGCGGCGTCGGTACGCGTTGTCATCCTCCGGTCTCCGGACCAGGTGAATGACGAGTTGCCGGACGGCCCGTCGGTGGAGAGCAGTAGACCCCGGTCGTCGTAGGTGAATGTGTTCGTGCCGGTCGTTCCGCTGGCTGAGGTGAGCCGGCCGGCGTCGTCGTAATCGAACTCTCGGTCCGGGCTGGCCACATCGGCGCCCGCACCGACCTGCTGGGTCAAGCGGCCCACGTCGTCGTAACTGTTGGTGATGTCGACGTCACCGGGGGCGTGTTGCGTTGCGGCTCGGCCGGTGATGTCGTAGCTGACGGTGAAGGTGCGGTCCGCTTCGGTGGGAGTCGTAGCCGTGGCGGGTTCGATACGCGACTCTGGCAGGTTCCACGAGTTGTACGTGGTGATGAACCGGTTACCCCTGCCGTCCGTGGTTCGGGTCTGGTTTCCGGCCGCGTCGTAGCCGAACGCCGTAGTGATGGCGTCGCTCGGCGAGATGGGTTCCACCTGTGCGATCAGCCGGCCCGCTTCGTCGTACGTGAACTGCTTGTCGACCTCGCGGGCGTCGGTGAACAGCGTCAGCCGCCCGCCCCGGTCGTAGTGCCTCTTATCGGCACGCAGGAATGTGTCGTCGGCCGCGTACGACTTGGTGTCTACCACCTGGCTCGCCATGTCGTAGCTGGTGGTGACATAGGTGCCGTCCGGTGCCGTTGTCCGGGTTGGACGGCCGAGGCCGTCGAAGGTGTACCGGGTCACCTTCCCGGCCCCGTCCGTGCTGGTGACCGCCTGACCTGCGGCGTTGTAGGTGGCTGCGGTGATCACGCCGGCCGGCGAGGTCTGCGAGGCGAGCCATCCACCTGGTCCGTAGGCGTACCTGGTGGTGTGCGCCGATGACGTCTGCCGCACCACCTCTGTGGAGGTAAGGGGACGTCCCAGGTAGTCGTAGGTGGCCTCGGTGCGGGCCCCGGTCGGGTCCGTGACCGACAACCGGTCGCCGGCGAGGCTGTACGTGTACCGGGTCACGCCACCGTCGGGAGCCGTCGCGGAGGTGAGCTGGCCCAACTGGTCGTAGTCGTAGCTGGTGCTCTTGTCTCGCGCGTCGGTCTGCGAGGCCAACTGGCCGAGGGCGTCGTAGCCACGGCGGGTGATCGGTTCGATCGGGGTGCTCGACCCGGGCGGGGTGTAGGCGGGCAGCCGGGTCGCCACTACCCGGCCCGCGGCGTCGTACTCCTGCACGGTGACGTTGCCGTTCGGGTCCTTCGTCTCGACGACCGCGCCGAAGGTGTCGTAGCCGACGTAGGAAATGGGCCGGGTGGTGGTTGGCACCCCTCCCCCGTTCTCCGTGGCGACTGCCGGGCCGATCGTCACGACTGGCCTTCCGGCCTCATCATGCTGCAGATCGGTGGTCGCGCCGCTGGGGTCCGTCACGGCCCGGACCAAACCGCCGTTGTCCACGTCGTAACTGGTCCGTTGGACGGACACGTCCGATTCCGGGCCGGTGCCTGCGGTCACCTTCGCGATGTCGCTGGCAGAGAGGGGGCGCTGGTAGATCTGAACGTCGTCGATCTTGCCAGCCCAGTGGTCGACCGGATCGGTGTGCCTGGTGCCGGCGCCGATCCGGAACGGCTTCCGGGAGGTGAACGTCTGGGCCCCGGTACGGGTGTCCTCGAGGACGCCGTTGACGTAGAGCCGGGACGTTCCGGTCGCCGCGTCGTAGGTGCCGGCGAGGTGAGTCCAGGTCCCCACGGACGGGACAGTCGTGGCCGTCGCGTCGGCCGTCGTAACCTCGGCGACGTCGGTGGCGCGCAGCGCGAACTTCCACCGGCCGGCGTCGAGCCGGAGGTCGAAGGCGTCCACTGCCGAGCCGCCGCCGGAGAGAATCGTGTGGCGACCTGAGACATCGCTCGGCGAAACCCAGGCGGTCACGGTGAAGCTGCGTGCCTCGTCGACCATCGGTGAACGCACGGCCAGGCTGCTCGCTCCGGCGAGATCGGCAGCGCCCCCGCGGTCGGCGGCCCAGGTGACCGGACCGAATGCCGACAGTGGGCTGTTACCTGCGGAGTCCGCGGTACGACTCGCGTCCGTCGTGCCGTCGAACGTCCAGCGGCCCACCGGTGATTCGCCCAGGTAGACGATTTCGGAGAGGGTGCGGCCCAGCGGGTCGTGGGTGGTCTGGTATCTCGCCCAGCCGGCGTCGTCCGTCCAGTGGTACCGCCCGGCGACCTGGTCGTCCGGCGAGTATTCGTAGTCGGTGTACCGCTTGAGGCCGTTCGGGTCGAGAAGGCTACGGGTCACCCGGTTCGCCGCGTCGACCGTGTTGACGACCGTGGTGGCTCCGTCGTTGGTGGTCATGGTGACCGGGTTGCCGGCCCCGTCGTACTCCGTGCGCTCCACCACGAAGGTGTCGCCGGTGCTCGGGTCCTTCCGGCTGATGGAGGCGGTCAGGCCATTGTCTGTGTAGGTGTAGAGGGTCTGCCAGCCCATGGCGTCGGTTTCAGACGCCAACCGCCCCGCCGGGTCGTACTGCTTGGATGAGAGCACGAGGTCTCGGGCGGGTGACGGGTTGTCCGGGTCGCCGACCCAACCCACCAGGGTCGTGCTCAACTGCTGACCGTTGGCGTCGTAGGCGGTGACGATTTCACCGCCGTCCGGTCCGATTTCCCTGACCGGCCGACCGTACTGGTCGTACTCCATCCGGGTGGTCTTGTCGCCTGTATCGGTTGCGGTTTCCTGCTGGCCGTATGCGTTGTAGGTGGCCGACTCGGTGCGGGACGCGTCGCCGCCGGTGGTGTCGCTGACTGTCTCGGAGAGGATGTTGCCGTCGTCGTCGTACGTCGTTGTGGTCACTGCGGTGTGCACCGCGCCGCTGACCCGGTTGGTGACGGGCGGATCGGTACGCGCGGTAAGACGGCTGAGCCCGTCGTAGCTGTAGGTGGTGACCAACCCGGCGGGGAAGGATTCCGTGATCTCCTTCTTGCTGGTGGCTCGGCCGATGCCGTCGTAGGTGTAGACGGTCGCTTTCCCTGCGGCGTCAACCTGGCGGGCGACATCGCCGTTCGGGTAGTAGACGACTTGCTGGCGGGCACCCCCTGGGGTGGTGGCGGTCGCGGGCAGGCCGGCGGGTGCGACACCGCCTCCCTCGGCGGCGATCGTGCCGTCGGTGTACGTCGTCGTGGTGACTCGGCCGAGCGGGTCGGTCACCGTCGTCCGGTGACCCTGCAGGTCGTAGCCAAAGGTGGTGAGGAAGCGGTTGTCCGTCACCGAGGACGATCGGCCGTCGCGGACCGTCAATAGCGCGTCATTACGGGGATCCGGCCGGCCTGCGCCCAACTTCTCGTGCGTGCCGGTCGCCCAACTGCCGGTTCCGTTACCGCGCAGGACGTAGAGGTCCCGGTCGGTGCTACCCCGGCGGATCACGTCCGCCTTGCCGTCGCCGGTGTAGTCACCGGACGAAACCACGGCGTCGAAGCCACCCCATCCGGCGCTGACCAGCACGGACGTACCGTTGACCCAACCGCCGGTGCCGTTGCCTCGAACGATGTACAGGTTCTTATCGCTGGACCTGCGGTAGAGCACGTCCGGCTTGCTGTCGCCGTCGAAGTCGCCGGGTGAGAAGAGCATCTCGGCGAGGCTCCAACCGCTGCCCACCTGGATCGGCGTTCCGGTGAGCCAGCCGCCGGCACCGTTGCCCTTGACCAGGAACAGGTTGTTGTCGGTGGACCTGCGAAACAGGATGTCGGCCTTGCCGTCGCCGTCGAAGTCCCCCGGGGAGAACACCATCTGCGCCGTCGCGCCGAAGTTCGAGGTGATCACCTGCGAGTGGATGGACTTCCACCAGCCCTTGCCATCGCCGCGCAGCAGGTGGAAGTTCGCCTCTCCGGGCCGGTGGAAGATGACGTCCGGATTCCCGTCCCCGTCGAAATCGCCGGGTGACAGTACTTGGTCGACGTTGCTCCACCGCGATCCGATCTTCACCGGCACGCTCGTCAACCAGCCGCCCTCGCCGTTGCCCCGCATCAGGTAGAGATTCGAGTCGGTGTCGTTGCGGTAGATCACGTCCCGCTTGCCGTCACCGTCGAAGTCACCTGGGGAGAAGATCAGCGAGGTGTTGTTCCACATCGCTGGCGTCGTCGAGTTGACGAAGTAGCTGTAGTAGACCGTCGAGCACCGATTGGCGGAGCGGTCCTGGCAGGTGGTGGAGGACACGACGTTGCCCCGAGGGTCGTGCTCGGTCGTGCTGACATTGCCATTCGGATCGGCGACGGTCCGGAGGAAGCCGTTGACGTCGTAGCCGTAGCGGGTCGCACGGCCGAGCGCGTCGGTTTCCTCGATCTTGCGGTCGGCCAGGTCGTGGACGTAGCGGAGTTGCTCGTTCCCTGGGTCCGTCACGGGATACGTCTTGACTAGTGTTCCGGAGGACTTCGACCGGGAGGCGAACTGGGTGAGGGCGTCCGCTGCGGTCAGCTGGGACCGGTAGTAGGAGACCTCGGCGATTTCGCCCTTGAAGTAGCCGCGGGTGTTGGTGGGTGCCGCAGCCCATCCCGAGGCCTGCCCAGCCCCGACGTACGCCTTCGTCGCCCCGTACGTCGTCAGGTCACCGGTGAGGGTGCCGACCATTGCGCCATCGAGGTAAAGCGCCTGGCTGTTACCGCCGCCGCTGATCATGGCGTGGTGCCACTTGCCGTCGTTGACCAGAGCCGTCGAGGCGATCGGCGAGCCACCGGTGTTCCAGAACTTCCCGCGTAGCTTGCCGTCGGTTCCGACGTACAGGTTGGGTGTCCAGCCACCGCTCTGCGAATCGGGCCCATCGACGGCGTTGACCTGGGAGCCGAAGAGCACACCACCGGCGGTATGCCCGACGGGCGTCTTGAACCAGAGGGCGATCGACTGCGGCCCGGCCCCAGGGACGTTCTCGGCCGGGAGTTCCACGAACGAGGACGTGCCGTTGAAGGTCGCGACGGCGGTATTGTCGTCCGGCCTCGCCGGATCGTCGAACGGGCCGCCGGGGGTGCCCAGCGTCACCGAGTTGTAGCGGGCGACGCCACCGTTCACCTCGTTCACGGCCTGCGTGGTACCGCTCTCGGCGAACCGCCAGTAGTCGGACGGGTTGGCGCCGAGCACGGCGCCCGCGTGCACCCGGTAGGACCCTGCCACGCTGCCGGCACCGAGCTTCCAGACCCCGCCGTTCTCGTCGGTGGCCTGCGTGACCCGACCGTTGGTTGGGTCGTAGGCCACGGTGGCCTCGACGTTTCCGGAGGGGCGGACGATTGACTCGACCGGCCGGGCGGTCCAATTCGCCTGCTCCAGGTCGTTGACCTCGAAGCGGGTCAGCGCACGGTCGAAGAGGGCGACCTCGGCGATGCTGCCTGGGAAGTATCCCTTGCTATTGGTCGGTCGTGCCGGCCAACCGTTCGTCTCACCCGCCCCCACGTAGACGAACTTGGCCGGATTCGGTTGCGGCACGAGGTATTTGCTGATCGTGCCCTGCGGCCACCCATCCAGGTAGAGCGTCTGGCTACTCTTCTCGCCGACGAGGACGGCGTTATGCCATCGCCCGTCGTTGACGGCAATCTCGGAGGTGATCGGCTCGACCGCTCCGGTCCAGAACTCGCCCCGCAGCTTTCCGTCCGTGCCGACATAGAGGGCGGGGGTGTAGTTGCTGGTTGGCGCCGAGCTGAGGGCCGCCGTCTGGTAGGCGAAGAGCGTGCCGCCGGCGGTCGACCCGCTGGCCATCTTGAACCACAGGCTGACCGACTTGTAACCCGCCGGATCCACGTCCTTGACCGGCAGGCTGACATGGGACGAGGTTCCGTTGAAGCCGGCGGCGGTCGCGGTCGAGCCGGGCAGCGCGCCGGGCTGAGCCAGCGTGACTCCGCTGTACGTGCCGTTCTCGGCGCCGGCAGCGGCCAGCACGCCATTGACGGCGGCGGTGCCGGAGGCTTCGCCCAGGCGCCAGTAGGCCCGTGGACGCGCGTCGAGCAGGGCGCTGGGATAGCGGTTGTTCGTCGCGTAGGTGTACGTCGTGCACTTCGTCGTGGACGTGGGTGGACACACCTTGCTCAGTGGCCCGTTGGCCTCGTACGAGTAGCTCCAGGTGAGGGCCGAACCGGAATCACCGGGAATCACCGGATCGGTGGTGACCGAGGTGACCTTGGGAAAGCCAGCCGTCGTCGTCCACTGCAGGTGCAGCCTCCGACCGTTGGAGGCGGTGATGGTGGTGGCACGGCCGACCAGGGAGTCGAAGGTGTAGTGGAAGGTCAGTGTCCGGCCGCTGCTGTCGGTGATCGCGCTGATGTCGTAGCGGCCGGGGACGGTGACGCCGGCCCGGAAGGTGTAGGTGGTGCCGTCCTTGTCGACAAGCTCGTATCCGCCGTTCGGCAGTTCGGTCAAGGTGGCGAACCGCCCTGGTGGGGCAGCGAACGAACCGTCAGCGTTGCGACCGAAGGAGATCTGCTGGCCGTTGGGGTAGGTGACGAGCACATGAGGCGGTGTTCCCGTGATTGAGGACCAAGGGTCGACGACGTGCATGTCGAGCACGCTGGACCAGCCCTCGCCGAACGCCGTCGTCCGATCCGCAGCGAGGCTGTTGTAAGAGCGGACGATCGACAGCGGTGGCCCTGGAGCAGGGATCGTCGCGTCGGTGACGGAGAACGAGTAGTTCCCGGCGACCGGATCGAACCGTTGCTCACCGTTGTCGGACAGTGCTGCGGTCACGAGTGGTTGTCGTACCGCAGTGCTGAACGAATGCAGCTGTTGTGATGTGCTCGCGAGGTTGCCGTCGTTGACGATGACGGTCCAGGTGTAACTGTCGCCCCATTTGAGCTTGCCGGCTGGCACAGCCCAGCTGATGTAGGGCTGCCAGCCCGACTCGGCGATCTTGGTAGCCGTGCGGTCGTACACGAGGAAGTTCGTCTTTAGGGCGGAAGGGAAGGCGTCCGGGTCGGTGACGTCCGCCAGCAGCTCAGGGGTGAGTGTGCCAACTTCCTGGCCGTGGGGCGGATACTGGGAGTTCACCTGGGGCGCGACGTTGTCGGTGTAGGTGAGTTCGAGGTAGGGCGTGAAGACCGGGTTAGGTCCGTCGCGTGAGGTGAACCGCTTGAACTGCGGGCTGTTGGTCTGGTGGGTGTTCAGCGCCAGGCCGTAGTTGGTGCCGCCGTTGGCCCAGCTCTGGAACGTCGACACCGGCAGGCTTACGGTGATCCAGTCGCCCACCGAACGGTCGGCGCCCGTGTTGCCGCACGCCTTCGCCGAGTGGGGAGATGCTCGCGCCAGAATGGTGCCCAACCCAGGACCGGCGTACGGGATGCCGCCATAACGGGCAGTCGAGGCAGACCAACTGGTGGTGAGCGTGTGCACCCAGAATTCCTGGGCAGTGCAGTTGTACTGCCAGGTCAGATAGAGCTTCAGCTTGACCGAGCTGAGGTTCTTGTAGCTGAACGTCGACCCGAAGTTGGAGAACGCCAACATCGAGATGGACCGGTTCGTCCCGCCGTTCCAGGTGCCGACCGCGAGGTTGTCCGCGCCCGAATGGTTGATGTCGTTGCCGTACTGCACGTAGGTGTCGCTAGTGGTGTCGTACCCGTTGGTGACTGATGGATCCACCGTGACCGGGAAGACCCGGGCGGGGTCGCGGAGCCAGCCGGCGTCGGCCGTCATCCGCAGCGCGGACTCGCCGTCAACCTCGATGAGCTCGTACGACACTGCCCGCGAGTTGGTGAACTCGCCGGACCCGGGCTCCATGTGCGAGTCATGCATCCAACCCGCCGGGATCTGCCCGAGGACCTTCCCCGACTCATCCCGCAGGGACACCGAACCGTCGTCCTCCATGGCTGGCGTGACCCCGTCGAGTTCGAGAGGAAACACCCAGGAGTTGGCCGCGTCGGGCGAATGGAGGATCAACTCTTCCTTGAACCCCCGAGCGTTGACCGTCAGCCGCAGGTCCGTCTCCGGCAGCACCTGCCGGTACAGGGCGGACGAGTCGGACAGGACGGCGGCCACCGATGCGGCACCCTCCAGCCCATACGAGAGGGAACGTCCCTTTCCCAGTCGCAGCGTGGCGAGACGTGCCTGGTCGGCAGTGGGTGCGAAGTCGACACCGAGCGGGCTGGCCCGCTGCAGAAGACGGCCCCCGGACTTGATCAGCGTCCGGTCGATCGGCTGCCAGGCCCCGTCGGCACCTCGGTAGTTGATCGGCAGCTCATGGACCTTGCGGGTGACCGAGCCGTCCGGGTTCTCGTACAAGTCAGCGGTGGCTTCGGCCTCGCCGGCCACCCGTCGGCTTCTGCTCTCGTCGAATCCAGTCCGCCCCTGAATCGGTGGCGTGGTGGCTCGGCTGACCTGCGGCTCCCGGTACTCCGCCTCCGGCGCGGCATCGGGGCTCCGCCCCGGACGCTGGCCGTTTCCGCCGTTGGCGGTGGTCTGGGCGGTGGAGGCGTAGTGGTCGCGGTCGGCAGCGCCGCCGGCCGCGCGTTGTTGCGGGCCGTCCGGCGCGGGGGCAGACCAGGCGACACGCGCCGGCAACCACGACCACAGCCAGGACAGCGGTAAGTCGCCGTCACGCGGCACCGCACCCGGCGGGACCGCGACCAGGAGAGCCATGACGAGCGCCATAAGCGTGGCCAGCCGTCGGCGGTGCAACCGCTCGCGACGCCTGGCGCTCCGGCGTCGATGCAGGTTCGCAAACACGCTACGTGGCACCACGAGCCTCCCCCGTTTGATATTGCCGCGGTGGAAGGCATCCTCGCGTGCCGATCTATCGATGTGCCATGCCCGAAGGGTCGGGGAAAGCTGACTGGATAGCGGCACACGCGGGCGCTGGTGCTCTGCTATGCGCCCGTAGCGGTGAGCCCTCTAGCCGGCTGAGTCCCGGATCGCTTGCTGCACTCCGTTACGAATGGCATCGGATGAGCCGGTGACCCACACGAGGTTCTGAGGAGTGCCGTCCCCCCGGTTACCCACGGCCAGGAAACGCTGGGTGGGAAACCGAGCCGCAGCAGCCACAGCGGCGGCGGACGGCGCCTCGCCCACGAGGATCACCAGGTCGCACTGCGACTGTGTCAAGCCGGCGACGAAGGCGGCGGCGTTGTCGGCGGTCTGCGGCCCGACCACCGATAGATGCTGAACCTTTGTCAGGGTCGCGACTGATGTTTCCTGCATGCCGGCCCAGACAGGAGCGGCGGCCACACCGGAAATGCCCTGGTCGTCTGTCAACAGACAGCTCGTGAAGGCACGGTACTGGCGAGACCGTGGCTCCGGTTCCGAGTCCCGGGCCAGCCACACCACGGCCCCGCCGAGGACGGTTAACCCGGCCAATGCCCCAATCCACAGGTGCCACTGGCGACGACTCATTTCAGCCCTCCACATTCGGCGACCCGGCCGGCGCGACCATTTCAGAGGTCACAATGCGCCGCGCCGGGCATCGTAGGACAGAACCTCGACCAACATCTACGTAAAGCCCTGAGCCTCCGTGCCGTCGAGTTGGACTACTGAACCGGCGCCAGGCGCGGCCCGCATGCCCGGTCGGCGGCAGAGCCGGGTCGTGATTGACCTCAACCGCGCTTTAGCTTCTACCGTCAGCGCATGAGTGAACTCGACGAGGCTTACCAGCGGGTCCGGCTTTCCGGTCCGGAACGGGACGGGTGGCTGTCCAACCACGCGCCCATGGCGGTCGAGGCTCTGGCCCGGCACGGCCACGGCCACGCGGTGCACCGCTGGTTGGACGGATACGCCGACCGGTTGGAGGACCGGCCACGGGGGATCGCGCCCATCGCCGCCGACGAGTGGCGAGACCCGCTCGGTGACCCGGTACGCACCGGTGACTGGCTCGACTACTTCGACCGCGAACTCGCTGACGAGCCCTGGCGGCAGGTGCTCGCCCGATGGTGGCCCCGCCTGCTGCCGGGCATCGCCGCCGGCGCCACCCACGGCGTGATCCGGGTCGGCCACGCGGTGCGCGCGCTGCTGGACCAGCAGACCGCACCCCGCATCGGCGAACTCGGCCATGGACTGGCCTACTGGGCGGCTCGCTGGCAGCCCCTCGCACCACCCGGCGCCGGACCGTACCTGGCCACCGATCCACGAACCGCGCTCGACGCGGTGCCCCGCGTACCCGACCAGCGCTTCGGAATCCGGGCCCGCCTCGCCCAACTCGCCGACCTGCCCGGCTGGCCAGCGGCGGCCGGCACGGTACCGCACAGCGAAGAACACGCCAGCAGGGAAACCACCGCCGATGAAGACGCCGTGCCGGCCCGCCTGGCCGGCATCGTGCACGCGGCGGTCGTCCGCCACGGCACCCACGGGTACGCCAATCCGGTCATGCTGGTACACGCCGCCACCGCACCAAACGCGGTCCTGCGCATCCTGCCCGCCCTGCCCGCCACGCTCTGGGCGGACAGCCTAGCCGCCGCCTGGGCCGCCACGGCAGCCGTCACCGCCGCGTACGCCCCAGCGACCGGACGCCCCGCCCCGCCGGCCGCACCCGATGCGGACCCCGCCGAGGTCATGCAGCACGCGGTGGACTCCGCCGGTCCACACGCCATCAAGTTCGCCGACGCCGCACTCGACGCCTACGCCACCACCAGCGACACCACCGTCCTCGCCGCCTCAGTACTAGTGCCGTGACCACGAACGTTTGGGGTGTTGGGTCAGGCTGCGCGGGTGGCGGGTTGGCCCCAGCGTTGTTGTCGTTCGCTGCGGATGCGGGCGCGTTCGCGGCGTTGGGCGGCCAGGACGTCGG
>NZ_JAGPXQ010000038.1:0-58352 GCF_018070435.1 Micromonospora sp. C51
GGGTCAAGGAGCTGTTGCGGGATCGCTGGCGCGGGAAGGCAGCAACATCGGGGATCTTGCTGGGTCGCCGCGGCTGGAGGCAGCAGTATCGGGGATATTGCTGCCTCGACGATCGGGCGCGGGGCGGCGCGGGGCGCGGGGCGGCGCGGGGCGCGGGGCGGCGCGGGCGTGGGGCGGCGTGGCGTGGCGTGGGGTGGCGCGGCGCGGGCGGCGTGGCGCGGGGCGCGGGGTGGCGCGGCGTGGGGTGGGCGCGGGTGGGGTCAGGTGCGCTCGGCCAGCCAGGTGAGCAGGACTTCGGCCTGAGCCTGTTGGAACGCTCGGAGGGTGGGGATGCCCGGCGGTGCGGGCAGGCGTGCCCGGTCGGTGAAGAAGCCGGCCAGGCCGGCGTAGAGACCGGTCACCGCGTCAGGGTCGGCTGCGGCGGTGAGCGGAAGCCGACGGATCAGCGACTCGGTGTCGTGCCCGCCCTGGAGGCGTACGTCGAGCAGCAGCATCGCGGTGTCCAGCCAGTTCGGGCCGCGAGCCGCCCAGGGCCAGTCGACCACGGTGACGCGACCGGCCCGGTCGACGAGCAGGTTGTCCGCGCGGATATCCACGTGGCACAGGGTGTCGCCGGTCAGCGACGCGAGGCCGTGGTCCGCCCAGGAGCAGAGGTCGTCGAGATGCGTCCGGGCCCAGGCGTTCAACTCCGGCGGCGGGTCGTCGACGATTCGCCGCCAGCCGGCGAATTCGTCGGCCAGCCGCTCGGCGATGGCCGGCACCTGCGCCACCGGGCTGGGCGTGAGCGCCGTCGACATCCGTTCCAGGGCGTCCAGCACCGCGTCGAGTTCCTCGGCGCGCCACGGGGTGACCGGATGCCGCCCGTCGACGTCGGTGAGCACCAGCGCCACCCAGTGGCCGTCGTCGTGGCAGCCGAGCAACCGGGGCGTCGGGGCGTACGTGGGGAGTGCCGCGGTGATCTGCGCCTCGGCTCGGTGCATGTCCGGGGTGTCCGGGTTCTGGGTCGGGCTGGCCGCCTTGACGAAGGCGCGACGGCCGCTGGCGGTGCGTACCCGGTCGGCGGTGCCGGGGGAGTAGCCGCCCGGCTGCGACACCGCTTCGATCACCCGGTCGCCGAGGATCCGCTCCACGGCGGATTGGACATCAGGGGGCAACTGGGCCCACCGTAGCCGATTCCGTGTCTGCGCCTGCATGTCGTGCACGCTGCCGGTCGGGCACCCGTACGGGCAACCCGTTTCCCGCCGGTGTGGGCACCCGGCCCACCGGCGAGGACTGTTCACCAGCGCAGCGGGGAATCGGCGGAGCGGACGCACCTGGGGAGGAGCGACGGATGACGCGTGCCGGACTGACCATCGGCGTGCTCGGCTCGTACGGCGGGCGCAACCTGGGCGACGAGGCGATCCTCACCGGTCTGCTGACAGATCTGCGGCAGCAGGAGCCGCACGCCCGGATCATCGTGTTCTCGCGGAATCCCGCACACACCGCGGTCGCCCACCCGGACGTGGAGGCGGTGCCGTGGGAGGGGGTCAGCCGGACCGACTCCGCCCTCGTACTGTCTCAACTCGACCTGCTCATCCTGGGCGGCGGCGGCATCCTCTACGACAAGGAGGCACGCCGCTACCTGCGGGTGGTCCGGGTGGCGCAGGAGCGGGGTCTGCCCCTGCTGACGTACGCCGTCGGCGTCGGGCCGCTCAACGAGATGGTGGACACCGGCATGGTCCGGGAGACGCTGGCCAGTGCGGTCCAGGTGACCGTACGCGACCAGGAGTCGCGGATGGTGCTGGAGGAGGCCGGTCTGCTCAATCCGATCACCGTCACCGGCGATCCGGCGTTTCTGCTGGAACCGGAGGACTTTCCCGCCCAGTTCCTCCGGGAGGAGGGCGTGCCCGCCGGCAAACGGCTGGTCGGCATGAGCGTGCGGGAGCCGGGCCGGGCGGCGGAACGGCTGGACGTGGACGGATACCACCGGCTGCTGGCACAGATCGGTGACTTCCTGGTGCACCGGATCGACGCGCACGTGCTGTTCGTGCCGATGGAACGCGACGACATCCGGCACTCGCACGGGGTGCTGTCGCACATGATCGCCGCAGAGCGGGGGCGGATCCTGCACGGCACCTACTCACCGCAGCAGATCCTCGGGTTGATGCGTCACTTCGACCTGGCGGTCGGTATGCGCCTGCACTTCCTGATCTTCGCCGCGATGATGGGTACGCCGTTTCTGCCCCTGCCGTACGCCGGCAAGGTCTTCGACCTCGCCCAGCGACTCGGGGTGCCGGCGTTGCGTGGCGTGGAGCGTGAGGTGGAGGGCCCCCTGTTGGCCGAGGTGGACCAGTTGTGGGATGAGCGTGAGCAGCGGGCCGAGGTCACCGCCCAGCGGGTGGCGCGGGTGTGTGACGAGGCCAGAGGCACGTCCCAGGTCACCCGGGCGGTGCTGGAGAGCCTGCGCAACCGGTCGCTGGTCGAGGTCGGCGCCTGATCGCTGGCGGGGGGGGCCGGGTCAGACGGCCGGGCCCCGCCAGCAGTAGCGCCACTGCTGGCGGTCGGTGTCAACGGACTCCAACTCGTAGATCTCCGCTGCCGCCAGCCCCTGTGGCCCCAGGTGGTGGTGGGTCAGTGGAGGCCGGCCGTTCGGGTCCAGTTCGACGGTGACGTGCTCACCGTCGGCCGTGCCGCCCACCAGTGGGATCTCAACCGTGGATGCCATGCGCCCATCCTGCCCCGGCCGTCGGTGACCCGCAGGGCGAAGCGGGATGATCCGGCCGTCAACCGGGCGCGTTGCACAGGGCGGCGTAGCGGTCAAGGTAGAGCGGCCATCCTCCGTCGTTGGCAACGCCGTCCCGGACGGACTCCCAGCCGGGGCCGTGCCGGTCGAGGTGGCGGTGCTCCAGTTCCACCCGGGTGCGGTGCGGGGCTTCGGCGACGAACCGCACCTCGACCTCGCTGGTGTTGTCGGGCTCGGTCTCGACCTGCCACTGGGGGCTGATGTCCCAGCTGAACACGACCCGATCCGGTGGGTCGTAGGCGAGCACCCGAGCCCAGCGGCACTCGGTGCCGTCGACGCCACGGTCGTAGATGTGGCCACCGACTCTCGGCTCGAACACGGTCTCGGCGATCGCGACGCCGAGCAGGTTGTGTTCCCGTGGCTTGAAGTCGCCGAAGCGTTCGGTGAACGTGGTGAACGCCCGTTCGATCGGCGCGTTCACGATGATCTGGCGGCGCACCACCACATCCGCTGCCTGGGTCATGAGTCCTCCTCGGTGGTCTGGTCGACGACGTCCTGGTAGCCGTCCAGCGCGCGGTGCCAGAACGTGTCGAGTTGGTCGCGTAGGGCTGCCACGCCAGCCGGGTTGAGCCGGTAGACCCGCCGGGTGCCGGCCTGCCGGTCGACGACCAGTCCGGCGTCCTTGAGCACCTTCAGGTGCTGGGAGACCGCTGGTCGGCTGATCGGTAGTTCCCGGGCGAGTTCGCCGACGGCACGTGGCTGTTCCGCCAGGCACGCGACGATGGCGCGGCGGGTGGGGTCGCCGAGGGCGTCCCAACCCTCGTCAGATTGGTAAGTAGCCACGAACGGTAAGCTACGACTTACCGAAGGAGCTGTCAAGCGCCACCCGGCAGCGGCACGCCCCGGTCGGTCAATCGTGGGGGAGCAGCCCCGGCGGGTACTCCATGCCGTCGTGGGTGCAGGCCGCGGCGGCGACCCGGGACGCGTACCCGGTCGCCTCCAACCAGGTCGCGCCGCGGGACCGGGCCGCGATGATCCCCGCCGCGAAGGCGTCCCCGGCGCCGTTGGTGTCGATCACCGGGCCGGGCGGGACGGCCGCCGGAACGCGATGGACGTCCCGGCCCAGGTACAGATCGGCACCGTCCGCGCCCCGGGTCACCAGCACCGGACGCGGTGCCAGCGCGCCGGCCACGGCCGCCGCCCGGTCGCCGAGCGCCGCACCGCTGACCAGCACGAGCTCGGCGACGTCGGCGAAGCGGCGGTGGTACGGGTTGTGCCCGTCCCAGTCGTGCAGGTCGGTCGAGGTGCCCGACCCCTCGTTGAGCACGTCACCGAGGTCGGGCAGCAACTCCCGCACCCATCCCATGATCGACAGATGCACGTGGGTGGCGTCCTCGATCAGCTCCGCCACCCGGGGTGCCGCGAAGGGTGGCGGACCGTCCGAGGCCCGGGGGTCGTACAGCGACATCCGCCGCCCGCCGGGGTCGACCAGGTTCACCGACCGCCGGGTACCCGCCGGGTCGTCGGCCAGGACCGCCCGCACGCCGGTACGGGCCAGCGCGGCTCGCACGACGGCGCCGGCCGGATCCACGCCCACCGTGTCGACCACCGTCACCCGCAGCCCGAGCGCGTGCGCGGCGAGGACCACCCCGGCGCCGGTGTTGCCGACCCGCAACTCGATCGGATCGACGGTGACCGAGTCGACCACCGGCAGCGGCAGCCGGGGCACCCGCACTCGCACATCGACGCCGAGGCCACCGATCACCAGGAGGTCGCACATGGCGCCGACGCTAGCCGGTCGACGCCGCCTATCCTGGCCCCGGGTCGCCGCCGACGTGGCGTGGACCCGCCCGGTTCGAGGGGGAGTGCGTGCTGGTCGTCCATGGGATGTGGCTGCCCGGCCGGGGGCTGGCGGTCTGGGCCGAGGACAGCACCCTGCCACCCCAGGCCCCGCGTCGTCCCGGCCGGGCGCCGCGAGCCCGCCCCCACCCGTTCGCCGCCGGGCACGCCGAACTGGTCGCACTGCTGGCCGACGTCGCCGAACCGGACGACCTCGGCACGGCGCTGCTGCGCCTGCCCACCCGCGCCGGCTCGCCGCTGGACTCACCGGAACTGGTCCGCACCACCGCCGTGGAACCGGTCCGTGGTCCGGTCACCCTCGCCGGGTGGCAGGTTGCGGTGCTGGCGTACGCCCCGGACGCCGCGCTGTCGTTGCTGCGTACCGTCGAGAAGCTGGCCGCCGCACCCGGCGCGAGCCTGCGACACCTGGCTGAACTGGCCGACTTCGCGACCGACCTGGCCACCCGCGGCCGGGTCCTGCCCAGCCTCGCCGATCCGCTCGCGGCCACCGATCCGCTTCCGGCCACCGGGGCAACCGACGCCCGGGCGGTGTGGCGACCGTTGCTGACCGGCACGGACGCCGCCTGGGCCCGGTCGCTGGCGCTGGCCCTGCCCCCCGCCGCGCGGGCCGTGGTCGAGGCGGAGCTGCCCGCAACGGTGCCCGCCCGCCGGGCGGGCTCGTCGGACGCCCGCCGCCGTCGAGCGGCCTCCACCCGTGCGGCTGCCGACCACGCCGGCCGGGGGTCCGCGACCCGGGCCGCGACCCGCGCCGACACGTCGGCCGAGGTGCCCGGGCTACTGGTCGCCGACGCGCTCGACGCGCTCACCGACGCGGCCGTGCGCGCCGCGCTGCCGCCGATGACGCTGTCCCGGGGGGTGCGACCGAACGGTGCCGTGACGGCCTGGCTGGGCGCGTTGACCGGGCCGCAGCGCGGGTTCACCGCCGAGGCGGCGGCGCTGCGCACGCTCCGCTCCGAGCTGGACCAGTGGCAGCGCGACGCCGCCGGTGGCACGGTGCGGGCCAGCTTCCGGCTGGTCGAGCCGTCGGCCGACGAGCTGACCGAACCGGTGACGGTGGTGCCGGCCGACCCCGATGCCGTGGTCGCCACCACCGGCCGCTGGCGGGTCGAGTTCGGACTGCGCGCCAACGACGAGCCGGGCCTGCACGTCGACGCCGGACAGGTGTGGCGCGGCGACGGCGGGACCGTGGCCGGTGACCATCCGCAGGAGATCCTGCTGGCCGAGCTCGGCCGGGCCAGCCGACTGTGGCCGGAACTGGACGTGGCCCTGCGTACGGCCCGGCCGGAGGCGCTGGAGCTGGACACCGAGGGCGCGCACCGGTTTCTGCGCGAGGGCGCTCCGACGTTGCACGCGGCGGGCTTCACGGTGCTGCTGCCGTCGTGGTGGCGTCGGCCCGCATCGCGGCTCGGCGCCCGCCTGCGGGCCAGCTCCCGCAGCGCGCCCGGCACGGTCAGCGGCCCGGCTGACCGGGTGGGACTGGACGCCCTGGTCGACTATCGCTGGGAGCTGGCTCTCGGCGACGAGCCGTTGACCTCCGACGAGTTGACCCGGCTGGCGGAGCTGAAGACCCCGCTGGTACGGCTGCGGGGGCGCTGGGTCGAGCTGGACCCGAAGCGGCTCGCCGCCGGCCTGCGCCTGTTGCGGGCCAGCGGCGAGCTGACCGTGGCCGACCTGCTGCGGCTCGGTCTGTCCGATGCCGAGCAACCGGACGCGTTGCCGGTGCTCGAGGTGAGCGCCGACGGCGCGCTCGGTGACCTGCTCGCCGGGGCCGTGGACCGTCGGCTCGCTCCGCTGGACGAGCCGCCGTCCTTCCACGGCACCTTGCGGCCGTACCAGCGGCGGGGGCTGGCCTGGCTGGCGTTTCTCCAGTCGCTGGGGCTCGGTGGGGTGCTCGCCGACGACATGGGGCTGGGCAAGACGGTGCAGCTGCTGGCGCTGCTGGCCGCCGACCCGCCGCAGGCCGGTCCGACCCTGCTGATCTGTCCGATGTCGCTGGTCGGCAACTGGCAGCGGGAGGCCGCCCGGTTCACCCCGGACAAGCGCGTACACGTGCATCACGGCGCGCAGCGGGCTCGCGGCACGGAGCTCACCGCCACCGTGCACGCCGCGGACCTGGTCCTCACCACGTATTCGGTGGCTGCCCGGGATGCCACGGAGTTGGCCGGCGTCGACTGGCACCGGGTGGTGGTAGACGAGGCCCAGGCCATCAAGAACGCCGCCACCCGGCAGGCCGAGGCGGTACGCGCCCTGCCCGCCCGGCACCGCATCGCGGTCACCGGCACTCCGGTGGAGAACCGGCTGGCGGACCTCTGGTCCATCATGCAGTTCGCCAACCCGGGCCTGCTCGGCCCGGCGGCGACGTTCCGCAAGCGGTTCGCCGAACCGATCGAACGGCATGGGGACACCGAGGCCGCCGAGCGGCTCCGCCGGATCACCGGTCCGTTCGTGCTGCGCCGGCTCAAGACCGACTCGTCGATCATCTCGGACCTGCCGGAGAAACTGGAGATGGAGGTCGTCTGCAACCTCACCGCCGAACAGGCGGCGCTGTACCGGGTGGTCGTCGACGACATGCTCGCCCGGATCGAATCCAGCGACGGCATCGAGCGGCGCGGGCTGGTGCTGGCCACCATGACCCGGCTCAAGCAGGTCTGCAACCACCCCGCGCAGCTGCTCCGCGACGGCTCACCCCTGCACGGACGGTCGGGCAAGCTGGCCCGGCTGGAGGAGATCCTCGACGAAGTCCTCGCGGCGGGGGAAAAGGCCCTGCTGTTCACCCAGTACGCGGAGTTCGGCGGGATGCTGCGCGGGCACCTGTCGGCCCGGTTCGGCCGGGAGGTGCTGTTCCTGCACGGCGGGGTCGGTAAGGCCGACCGGGACGCGATGGTGGCCCGCTTCCAGTCCGACGGCGGACCGGCGCTGTTCGTCCTCTCGCTCAAGGCCGGCGGCACGGGCCTGACGCTGACCGCCGCCAATCACGTGGTGCACGTCGACCGGTGGTGGAACCCGGCGGTCGAGGACCAGGCCACCGACCGGGCGTTCCGGATCGGACAGCGGCGCCGGGTGCAGGTCCGTAAGTTCGTCTGCGCCGGCACGGTCGAGGAGAAGGTCGCCGCGATGATCGCCGACAAGCGTGGCCTGGCCGCCTCGGTGGTCGGCACCGGCGAGCAGTGGGTCACCGAGCTGTCCACCGCTCAGCTACGGGAGTTGTTCACACTGGAGGCGGGGGCGGTGGCCGAGTGAGGGCCGACGACGGCGGCAGGTTCGCCGAATACGGCCCGCCGCGCCGGGTCGACGGCGGTCTGCGGGCCCGCAGCACCCGGGGCGCGATCGGCGTCTCCTGGTGGTCCCGCCGGTTCCTGGAGGTGCTGGAGTCGTTCGCGCTCGGCACCCGGCTGACCCGGGGCCGGTCGTACGCCCGCGCCGGGCAGGTGCTCCGCCTCGACGTCGCGCCAGGCGTGGTCACCGCGGTGGTGCAGGGCTCCCGGGCCCGGCCGTACCAGGTCAGCGTCGGACTGCCGCCCTTTCCGGCCCGGCTGTGGGCCCGGATCGAGGCGGAACTCGCCGCCCAGGCGTTCTTCAGCGCCCGGCTGCTCGCCGGCGACCTGCCGGCCGAGCTGGAGGAGCTGTTCGTCGCGGCCGAGGCGCCGCTGTTTCCGGCGGCGATCAGCGAACTGGACCAGCGGTGTTCGTGCCCGGACGTCGCAGTGCCCTGCAAACACCTCGCGGCGACGTTCTATCTGCTCGCCGAGGCGTTCGACGCGGACCCGTTCACCCTGCTGCACTGGCGTGGGCGCAGCCGAGCGGACCTGCTCGCGCGGCTACGGCAGCTGCGCGCCGGCGCATCGGCCACCGACGCCTCGACGAGCCGGCGGCCCGGCGGCGGCGAAGCGGCGGGCCGCGCCGACGAAGCGGCGCGGCGGGACGTGACGGCACCGACCGGCCACAGTGCTTCCTCGGCCCCGTCGGGCGCCGGGGCGGCCGACACCGGCTGGCCCGGCGACCACGAGGTGAACATGCCCGCGGCCGGGGCCGTCCGGGCCCTGGCCGACCTGCCCGTCACGCCGCTGGCCGAGGCGGTCGACCGGTTCTGGTTGCCGCCCGTGCCGCTGCCGGACCGCCCGCCGAGCCTGACCGCCCGACCGGACCTGCTGCTGCGGCAACTGGGCGCGCCCGCGCCGGCCATCGGCGGGCCCGGACTCGTCGAACGTCTGCGCCACGCCTACCGCCAGCTCGGTGAGCAGTGAGCCACCACGACCCGCCCGGTCACAGCCAACGTTGACGGAACCGCCACATCAGCGCCGCGTTGGTCAACAGCACCACCGCGAAGATCGCCCCGGCCAGCCGGCCGGCGAGTACGGTGGTCGCCGGCAGCGCCGCCCAGAGCACGACGGTCAACAGCAGCAGCCAGCGGCCGTGACGGCCCCGGGCCCGATGGTCGAGCCGGGCGAAGAACGCCGGATCACTCTCCCGTAGGTGGCGGGTGATCTGCTCAAATCTGCGTTGATCCTCTTTGCTGAGCATGTGCCTTCCCCTCACGCGTTCAGCAACGGTGCGACGGAATACCCGCTGCGGAGAGGGCTCACGCGCTCTTCCTGTTGCTACTTTGGCGCCCACGGCTCCGTCGCGCGGCCGGGCGAGAGCTGAGCGACCCCTTATCCCAGCCTTAAATTTCTCCTGCGCGGCGGTGCGGTGCGGCGCGGGTTCCGGTTGGGGGATTGTCGCCCGCCGGGCAACGGCGGGCGAGCGAAGGCCCTGCTTGTGACGTGCGTACCCGATTGGCCGGTAACCGCCCGACGCCGGCTCGCGATGAGCGCCGCCTTAAGTGCCCCGACCTGGGGCGGTCGACCAGCCTTGTCGGGTGTCGGCCCGGTGACTACCTTCCCGGGGCAAACCCTCAACAGCAGGCGTCGCACTTCGGCAGACCGGTCACGTCCAGGGTCGACGCCCGGCAGGAATCGGAAACGGTGCATGGCCGATCAGCTCGACGAGTGCGGCGGGCGGGCGTGACGACCTACCCCCGCCCGTACGTCAGTCCCCGGCCGGCCGGGCCGGGGACGGGCGCGTCCGCCCCACCGGCGGTCGTGCCGCGGCGCGGTGCCCATGGTCGGCGGCTGCTGGTCGTGCTGTTCCTGGGCGGTCTCGTGGCCAGCGTGCTGCCGTGGTGGCGGGACACCCCGGACGGCTCGTTGACCGGTGCCACCGCCATGACCACCGCCGCCGGGCAGATCACCGGACTGGTCGCCGGCTACCTGCTGCTGGTCCAGGTGCTGATGATGAGCCGCCTGCCGGTGCTCGAACGGTGGGCCGGTGGCGAGCGGATCGCCCGCTGGCACCGCGACGTCGCGACCACGCTGCTGGTCGCGGTGCTCGCCCACACGGCCCTGATCCTGGTCGGCTACGCCGGGCTGGAGGGCCGCTCGCTGCTCGGCCAGGCCGGCGTGATGCTGCGCGAGTACCAGGACATGGCCTCCGCGTTCGCTGCGGCCGGCCTGCTGGTGCTGGTCGGGTTGGTAAGCGTGCGGGCGGTACGCCGGGTGCTGCCGTACGAGCTGTGGCACGCCACCCACCTGGCCGCGTACGCCGTGCTGCTGCTCGGCTTCGCCCATCAGTTCAGCAACGGCAGTCAGCTGTTCCGGCCCGGCCCGGCGCGGACCGGATGGATCGCCCTGTACGTGCTGGTGGTCGCCGCGTGGCTGTGGGGTCGGGTGATCAACCCGCTGCGGTTCAACCTGCGGCACCGGCTACAGGTCAGTGACGTGGTCACCGAAAGCCCCGACGCCGTCTCGCTCTACCTGACCGGGTCGCGCCTCGATCGGCTGGAACTGCTGGGTGGGCAGTTCTTCCGCTGGCGCTTCCTGACCCGGGGCTGCTGGTGGCAGTCGCACCCGTTCTCGGTCTCCGCCGCCGCCAACGACCGCTGGCTGCGACTGACCGTCAAGGTGGTCGGTCGGCACACCCAGGACCTACGCAACCTCGACCCGGGCGTACGGGTCTGGGCGGTCGGCCCGTCGGGCACCTGCACGGCGGCCCACCGCACCCGCGAGCGCGCGTTGCTGATCGCCGCCGGCAGCGGCATCACCCCGCTGCGGGCGATGCTGGAGGAACTGCCGCCCGGTGCCGCCCTGATCTACCGGGCCCGTACCCCGGCCGACGTGTTGTTGCAGGAGGAGTTGGACTGGCTGGTCCGCAACCGTGCTCTGCGGGTCTGGTACGTCGTCGGCTCCCGCAACGACCCGGGTCCACGGCAGGTGATCACCCCGGACGGGCTGCGCCAGCTGGTGCCGGACGTGGCTCGTCGCGACGTCTACCTGTCTGGCCCACCCGGCCTGGTCGAGCAGTATCGCCGGGTGCTCCGCCAGGCCGGCGTCCGCCGCCGGCAGATCCATCTCGCCACCTTCGAACTCTGAGAGGGCCCCACCGCATGCGTCGCGCGCTCCTCGCGATCACCGGCCTGGCCGCCAGCACCACCGCGCTGGTGGTGCTCAAGGCTGCCCCGGGCACCGGTCAACTCGCCCAGGAGACACCCACCGCCGCCGAGGGGCCGGCACCAGCAGCCGGCTCGGACGAGACGACCCCACGGGCCAGCGCCGCGCCGGAAACGACGCGCAGCGCCTCCGGCGCGAGCCGGTCCGGTTCGAGCGGCGCACCGAGTGCCCCCGCCGCGTCCCGGACCGGCACCGCCGCCGCGTCACCCACCGCCAGCACACTCGTCGGGCCGGTGGTGAGCAACGAGTTCGGCGACGTGCAGGTCCGCATCACGGTGGTCGGCGACCAGATCGTCAATGCGGCGGCGCAGCGGCTGCCGCGCGGGACGGCCCAGTCCGACCAGCGCAGCGACCAGGTCGACAGCCGCTACAGCGGTACGGTGGGGATGGTGGTGGAACGGCAGAGCGCCGACCTGGACACCATCTCGGGCGCGACCGCGACCAGCGACGCGTACCGGCGGTCCTTGCAGGCCGCGATCGACCAGAGGCGATGAGCGTGGACACCTCGACCCGACCCGGGCTGCGGCGGGTCGAACACGTGATGGGTACCCCGGTCAGCCTCGACATCGCCGACGATCGGTCCACGACCGAGCTGACTGCGCTGGCCGACGAGGTGTTCGCCTGGCTGCGCGAGGTGGACGCGAGGTTCAGCACGTACCGGACGGACAGCGAGGTGTGCCGCTTCGACCGGGGCGAGCTGCTGCTCTCCGAGGCGTCAGCCGACCTGCGCCGGGTGCTGGAACGCTGCGCCGACCTGTGGGGCGCCACCGACGGCTTCTTCGACGCGTACGCCACCGGGCGGCTGGACCCGTCCGGGTACGTCAAGGGCTGGGCGGTCCAGGTGGCCTCCGACCGGTTACGCGCGGCGGGTGTCGACAACCACTGCCTGAACGCCGGTGGTGACGTCCGGGTGCGGGGCCGCTCCTCGACCGGGCTGCCGTGGCGGATCGGTGTGCGGCACCCGTGGAACCCGTCTTCGGTCTGTCTGGCGCTCACCGGGACAGACCTGGCGGTCGCCACCTCGGTCGCCACCTCGGGTGTCTACGAACGTGGCCCTCACGTGCGGGACCCCCGGCGGGGCGCGCCGGCCAGGGGGCTGCGCTCGGTGACTGTGGTCGGGCACGACCTCGGACTGGCTGACGCGTACGCCACCGCGGCGGTGGCCATGGGCGTGGCCGGGATCGGATGGCTGGATCGGCTGCCCGCGCACCAGCACGTGGTGGTCACCGACGACGCGCGCTGCCTGCACTCTACCAACCTGCCCCTGTCGGCCTAGCCCGACCGACCTCCCCGCCCCGCAGCACCCGGGGGGGGGGAACCGTTGCGGTCAGGGCCAGCGGGTTGGGCGGTGGATGATAGCTGGGCGGGATCCGGTCGGCCGGGGACGGCCGGGCCGGGCTCCCGGGGGACGGGTGGCTGCCCATGGGCGGCCGGGTCGGTGTCGCCGGGGCGGCTCTGCTCCGCCCGGATGGTGTCTGGTGTCGCCGGTGGACATCGCATCCCCGCTCCCGGCGCAGGCGCGCCGTCGAAGGATCCAACGAGCGCCGGTCGGTTCGGGTCTCGCTGCCGGTGCCGTGGAGCGCGGCGAAGGTCGTGTCGGATCCGGTCTGGCAGGGGCCGGCGACGCGTCGCACCGCGCGTCCGGTCAGCGGCTGCGGCGAGGTAGCGGCAGATGGCCGGGGACCAGTGCCGAGGTCAGCGTCACGCCGGTCGTACGCAGCGCCTCGACCAGGGTGTTCTGCACCAGGTAGGCGTCCGGTAGCTGCCAGCGGGCCTGCTCCGGTGCGACCGCCCAGCGGACCTGGCCCTCGGGCAGCCGGGTCGGTGGCGCCGGAACCCAGGAGCCGCGGCCGTGCAGCACCACGTCGAAACAGTGCTCCAGTTCCGGTCGCAGGGGGTCGCCCGGCCGGACCAGGAACATCCAGCGCCCCGTCGGGGTGACCAGCACCGGTCCGCGTACCCCCGGACCGACCGGGTGGACCCGCACCGCGTCCAGGACCAGCCGCCCCAGGTGGGCGGGAACCTCCAGCACGTCGAAGGAGCGGCCGGTGGGCAGCAGTACGCCGTGTGGCCGGGACCGCCACCAGGTGGCCACCCGCGCCGGGTCGGTGCTTGCCGCGTGCTCCCAGTCCTCCAGGGCGGGATGGCAGCCGACGGTCGGGCAGCCGGCCCGGCCGCAGACGAAGCGGCTCCGCGCCAGACAGGCGCCCGGGGTGATCGCCCAGCCGTGCAGGGCGTAGCGCACGGCGATCCGGCGCAGCCGTACCCGTTCCAACGGCGACAGACGCGCCACGTGCGGTGCGACATTCCCCCACATTGGTGCCATCTCCCCTCGCCGCGCCTGACCGGCGTCAGCTCGTACGTCGAGACCCGTCACTGCCGTAGCCCGCCATCGTTTTGTTTGACAAAGTGGCCGATGCAACTTGCACGAAAGTTACGAGGCTCGGCCAGATGGCTGACGCACCTCCTGTGCGACCAGCGGAAACCAGAGATCCGGACGGATCGCCGCGCCCACGGAACGGCCCCCGGCCCCCGGCCAGGGCTCCAGCAAAGGGAGGACTGGGGAGATGGACGAGCTACCCATCGGGCGGCGGGTGGCCTACTGGCGCGGCCGGCGGAAAATGTCGCAGCAGGTTTTCGCCGACCGGTTGGGCAAGTCGAAGAGCTGGGTCGACAAGATCGAGCGGGGCGTGCGGCGGCTGGACAAGTTCTCCGTGCTCTACGAGATCGCCGACATCCTCCAGATGGACGTGCAGTTGCTGCTCGGCAAGGATCCGGAACGCCGCACCGACGCGCTCAACTGCATCGA
The DNA here is from genome assembly GCF_018070435.1 of Micromonospora sp. C51. Lineage (NCBI taxonomy): Bacteria > Bacillati > Actinomycetota > Actinomycetes > Micromonosporales > Micromonosporaceae > Micromonospora > Micromonospora sp. C51. The sequence goes on from NZ_JAGPXQ010000038.1 coordinate 13,877, forward strand.
CCAGTTCGAGGTCGAGGAGATCCGGGCCGCGCTGGAGCGGTACGACTCGATCAGCGCGTACTTCGACGCGGCGCCGAGCCCACCGCCGCTGGCCGACATGAGCAAGGCGGTCACCCACGCCTGGCTGACCTACCAGTACGGCCGCTACGGCATGCTCACCCGGGCCCTGCCGAAGCTGCTCCGCGATGCCCAGGCGGCCGACGCCGCGTACGGCGGCGACCAGGCCCAGCGTGCCGCCCACCTGCTCGGGCAGGTCTACCAGCTCGCCTCCTCGGTGCTGCGCAAACTCGGCGAGTGCGATCTCGCCTGGCTCGCCGCCGACCGTTCCATCGCCGTCGCGCAACGCGCCGACGACCAACTGCTCGCCGGGGTCGCCACCACCCGGGTCTGCAACGCGCTGGTGGCGATGGGCCGGCCCCGGCCGGCGCTTGAGCTGAACGTGCGGATCGCCAACCAACTCGCCCCGGGCGGCGGCAACGACAGTCGTCCCGAGCGCCTCTCCGTCTACGGGATGCTGCTGCTCCAGGGTGCGATGGCCGCCTCCCGCATCGGTGACAGCGCCACCGTGGAGGATCTGCTCGACGGAGCCCACGCGGCGGCGGTCGAGCTCGGCGGCGACCACAACCACTACTGGACGTCGTTCGGGCCGACAAATGTGGAGCTGCACCGGGCGGCGGCCGCCGTCGAGCTGGGCGACGGCGGGCGGGCCGTCGAGGTGCACCGCCAGAAGATCCAGCCCGCGCCGTTCGATGCGATGCTGCCCGAACGCCGGGCGCATCACCTGCTCGACCTGGCCCGGGGCTTCGCGCTGATCGGCGACGTGGCCAACGCCGGGGAGATGCTGCTGCGCGGTGACCGCCTGGCACCGTCCGAGATCCGCTGCCGCCCGATCGCCCACGAGGTGATGTCGGACGTCCTTCGTCGCACACGTGGTGCGCCGCCTTCTCCGATCGCAGAGTTGGCTGAGCACATGGGAGTAGGAGTATGACCTCGGAGCCGGCATGACCGGTTCGCACCGCCACGACGGGCACCGCCAGGTGCTCTACATCATCGCCTGTGGTTCGCCACTGGCCCGAGACGTGGGCCGGCTCGTCGACCTGGCCCAGCAGGACGGCTGGGACGTCTGCGTGATCACCACGCCCGACGGTGCCAAGTTCGTCGATCGCACCGCACTGGCCCGTCAGACCGGTCACCCGGTACGCACGCACTACAAGAACCCGGGCGACCCTGACGTGCTGCCCACCGCCGACGCCATGATCGTCTGCCCGGCCACGGTCAACACCGTGAACAAGTGGGTGGCCGGCATCGCGGACACCCTCGCCCTGGGGCTGCTGGTGGAGGCCCAGGGCCGTGGGATACCGCTGGTGGCCGTGCCGTACACCAACGCGGCGATGGCCGCCCACCCCGCCTTCCGGGCGGGCCTCGCCCGGCTCGCCGAATGGGGGGTGGGCGTGCTCTTCGGCGATGACGTCTACCCTCTGCATCCGCCGGGGACGGGTGAGCGGCACCAGCACGCCTTCCCGTGGGCGCTACCGCTGACCGCCGTGCGTGACCTCCTCTGCCGGACCAGTTCACCGGCATCGCACAGTTGACGCCGCCGAGCGGGCCCGGGTGACAGCTTTGTCCCGGCCGCCACAAAGTTCACGTCCCGGCCGCGGCGAGGTCCGCGGCCGGGTGACGTCCGGTAGACGTGCTGACGCCGGTAAGCTCACCGGCCGTGAGCACAACCGAAGCCGTGCCGACCGTCGCCGACGTGGTGGCCGAGGTGGCGCGGCACTACCCGCCGGCCTGGGCCGAGGAGTGGGATCGGGTCGGCTTGGTGCTCGGTGAGCCGTCCGCCCCCGTACGCCGGGTCCTCTGCGTCGTGGACGTGGTTCCCGAGACGGTCGCGGAGGCGCTCGACGCGGGCGTCGACATGATCATCGCCCATCATCCGCTGCTGCTACGCGGGGTGTCGTCGGTGGCGCCGACGACCTACAAGGGCCGCATCGTCCACCAGCTGATCAAGGCCGATGTCGCGCTGTACGTCGCACACACCAACGCCGACGTGGCGGTGCCGGGCGTGTCCGACGCACTCGCCGCCCGGTTCGGCCTGCTCGATCTGCGCCCGCTGAAACCGGCCCGCCCGGGCACCCCCGCCGAGGGGGAGGGGCGCGGCGCCGGCCGGATCGGCCGGCTGCCACAGCCGCTGACCCTGGCCGAACTGGCCCGCCGGGCCGCCGCCGTACTACCGGCGACCGCCGCCGGAGTACGCGCCGCGGGCGATCCGGACCGCCTGCTGCGTACCCTGGCGGTCTGCGGTGGCGCCGGGGACAGCTTCCTGGCCGACGCCACCGCCGCCGGGGTGGATGCCTACCTCACCTCGGACCTGCGCCACCACCCGGCCGGCGAGCACCTCGCCACCGGAGGGCCGGCGTTGCTCGACGCCACCCACTGGGCCACCGAACGGCCGTGGCTGGACGACCTCGCGGCGCTGCTACGGGCCGCGCCCGGCGTCGAGACCCTGGTGTCCGACCTGGACACCGACCCATGGACCGTGCACGCCGCCTCACCGCACCCGGACGAACGCGCGCCGGACGAACCCGCAGCGGACGACAAGGAGCCCGACCGTGAAGGCTGACCCCCAGGTCCAGCGCCGCCTGCTCGATCTCCAGGCGATCGACACCGCCCTCGCCCAGCTCGCCCACCGGCGTCGGTCGTTGCCCGAACGGGCCGAGCTGGAGGCCCTCGCCCGGGAGTTGTCCGCCCTGGAGGACGAGCGGGTCCGCGCCCAGGTGGCGGTCGACGACCTGGACCGCGACATCGCCCGGCTGGAAAAGGACGTGGACCAGGTCCGGGCGCGTAAGACCAAGGACGAGGACCGGCTGGCCGCCGGCACCGGCCCGGCCCGCGAGCTGGAGGCACTCCAGCACGAGCTGGCCTCCCTCAACCGCCGGCAGAGCGACCTGGAGGACGCCGAGCTGGAGCTGATGGAGCAGCGGGAGACCGCCCAGTCGGTGCTGGACGGCGTGGAACAACGACTGACCGAGGTGCGGGAACGGCGGGCGGCCACCGAGCAGCGGCGCGACGACAGCCTCGCCGAGATCGGTCGCGAGGAGGAGTTCAAGCGCTCCGCCCGCCAGCCCCTCGCCAACGACCTGCCCGCCGACCTGGTGCAGCTCTACGACCGGATCCGCACCGACACCGGCCTCGGCGCCGCGCTGCTGACCGCCGGTCGCTGCGGCGGATGTCGGCTGGAGCTCTCCGGCGCCGACCTGGCCCGGATCCGCAAGGCCGACCCAGACGACGTGGTCCGCTGCGAGGAGTGCCGCCGGATCATGGTCCGCACCAACGAGTCCGGGCTGTAACCGTGGCCGCGCGCGCGGTCCTCGTCGAGGCCGACGGCGGATCCCGGGGCAACCCCGGGCCGGCCGGGTACGGTGCGGTGCTCCGCGACCCGGCCACCGGCGAGGTGCTGGCCGAGCGGAGCGAGGCGATCGGCACCGCCACCAACAACGTCGCCGAGTACCGCGGACTGATCGCCGGCCTGGCCGCCGCCGCCGAACTGGGTGCCGACGAGGTCGAGGTCCGGATGGACTCCAAGCTGGTCGTCGAGCAGATGTGCGGCCGCTGGCAGATCAAGCACCCCGGCCTGCGCCCGTTGGCCGCCGAGGCCGCCCAACTGGTCGGCCGGTTCACCGCCGTACGGTTCAGCTGGATTCCCCGGGACCGCAACACCCACGCCGACGCCCTCGCCAACGCCGCGATGGACGCCGCAGCCGCAGCCGGCGTCGCCACGCCCGCCGTCGAGCCGCCCCGCGTGGTCGAGCCGCCGCGTCGCCTCGGTGGCCCGGAGCCCGCCGGTGGCGGTGCCGCCAAGGTCGCCGCCCGGGCCGAGTCACCGGGTGCCGACCTGACCAGCGCGCCGGTGTCCTGGGAGCCCCGGCCCAGCTTCACCGCCACCCGGCTCATCCTGATCCGGCACGGCGAGACCGAGTACACCGAGCAGGGCCGCTACTCCGGTCGCGGTGACATCCCGCTCAGCAGCAAGGGCCAGGCCCAGGTGCGGGCCACGGCCGCACGGGTGGCCGCGCTCGCGCCGAACGCCGTGGCCGTGGTCAGCTCACCGCTGTCCCGGTGTACGGCAACCGCCGAGGCGATCGCCGCCGCCGTCGGCGACCTGCCGGTACGCCGCGACGACGAACTCATCGAATGCGACTTCGGTGCCTGGGAGGGACGCACCTTCGCCGAGGTCCGCGAGGGCTGGGCCGGCGAACTCGACGCCTGGCTCGCCTCCACCCGGGTCGCCCCGCCGGACGGCGAGTCGTTCGCCGCGGTCGCCGAACGGTGCGACCGGGTGGTGCGACGGCTGCTCGACGCGTACCCCGGGCAGACCGTCGTGGTGGTCTCGCACGTCTCGCCGATCAAGCTGATGCTGCGCGACGCGCTCGCCGCCACCGACTCCTTCCTGCACCGCCTCTACCTCGACGCGGCCGGCGTCTCGGTGCTGGACCGCTGGCCCGACGGCGGCGTCGCCGTCCGCTCGGTCAACGAAACCGCTCACCTCGCCGACCTCTGACCCGCCACCCGGCCCCGTCTCGCCGATCTCGCACTCTGGTCCCTGACGGCCGATTCGCGGAGCCACCGGGGCGGGATCGGCGGTTCAGAAGAGGGCGCGCCAGAGCAGGTAGCCGCCGATGACGGTGCCGAAGCTGACGATGATCGTCTTCAGCACCACCGAGGGAAGCCGGCGGACCAGGCGGGCACCGACGTACCCGCCGACCAGCGTGGCCGGGGCTACCACCGCGACCCCGGCCCAGTTCACCGGGCCGGCGATGGCGAAGACGACCACCGTGGTGAGGCCGATCACAGCGGACAGCAGATTCTTGATCGCGCTCACCCGGGCCAGCGTCGCATCCAGCACCAGGGCCAGCCCAGCGACCAGCATCACCCCGACGGCGGCACCGAAGTAACCGCCGTACACCGCGGCCAGCGCCACCACCACCTGCACCGTCACGGCCCGGCGGCGCGGCGTCAGGTCACGCGGGTGGCCGACCAGCCGGCGCAGCGGGTCCTGGAACGCCAGCAGCGCGGTCGCCCCCAGCACCAGGAAAGGTACGACCAGCTCGAACGCCCGCGCGGGGGTGACCAGCAGCAGCCCGGCACCGGCCAGCGCGCCGACCACCGTGGTGGGCACCAACGCGGCCAGCAACCGCGACCGAGGTAGATCCACCCGGCTGCCCGCCACGGCGGCGAGATACCCGGGAGCGACCGACAGCGAGTTGGTGACGTTCGCCGGAACCGGCGGCAACCCGATCGCGAGCAACGCCGGAAACGTGATCAGCGAACCACCGCCGGCCACCGCGTTGACCGTACCCGCGGCGAGTCCGGCGGCGAGCAGTAACGCGGCTTCGGCGAGTTCCATGATCCGCAGGCTAGCGGTCCGGCTCCTGCGCCGGTTGCCCTCCCCGGCTCCTGCGCCGGTTGCCCTTGCCGGCTACTCGCCGATCGGGCCGCCGGCCACCTCGGTCACGATGTCGAGGTGGCCGAGGTGGCGCGCGTACTCCTGCACCAGGTGGAACATGATCCGCTCCAGCGACGCCGGATCCGCGCCCTCCCACCGTGGCCCCGGCGCCCCGCGTGCGGCCAGATCGGTGCCCTCGACCACCGCCCGGGTGTGGGCACCCTGCGACCGCAACGCGGCCGCCAACTCCGCGAAGCTCTCCTCCGGCGCGACGTACCACCGTTCGTCACGCTGGTCGCCCCACGGGTCCGCGACGTCGCGCCCCTGGAACCCCCACTCGATCCAGCGAAGCTCCACGTAGCGCAGGTGCTTGAGCAACTCCAGCGGGGTCCAGCCGGACGGCAGTCGGCTGCCCCGCCGCTCCTCCTCGGTCAGCCCGGCGGCCTTCGCCAGCACGCCCTCCCGGAAATAATCCAGGTAGCGCAGGAACACCTCGGCCCGCCCGTCGGCCGGCGCAGTCGGTTCAGGGAACGGCGGCATCGTCACCGCGCCATTATCCGCCCGCCTGCCCTACGCCGCCCTGCCACCGCGTGCCCAACCGCCCCCACGCGCTGCCGTGTCCGAGCCGCCCCCGGTGGCGCGGTCCATGGCAGCGAATGCGGTCGACCCGCCAGCCCGGAAACACCACCACTGCCACGGATCGCCGGCTGCGCGTCGACCAGACCCCGGCGGCGGGATCGGGGCTGCCCGCGTTACCTGGGCGAGCCTCGTGCCCGCCGGCCCTGATGCAGGCGCGGCAATAGTCGCGCACCCGGTGTCGTTAGGATGGGTACGCGACGGACGAGTCGACCGGGCGGTCGCGGCGGCGGGCTGCGGCCCGCCGCCGAGGAACGTCCGGACTCCACAGGGCAGGGTGGTTGCTAACGGCAACCCGGGGTGACCCGCGGGACAGTGCCACAGAAAACAGACCGCCGGCCCCATCGGGGACGGTAAGGGTGAAACGGTGGGGTAAGAGCCCACCAGCATCCCGGGTGACCGGGATGGCTCGGTAAACCCCACCCGGAGCAAGGCCAAGAAAGGGCTGCCATCGCAGGATGACGCCCGCGCAGACGCTTGAGGGCGGCCCGCCCGATGTCTGCGGGTAGGCCGCACGAGCCTGTCGGCAACGGCAGGCCGAGATGGATGGCCGCCGCCGGCACGCACCCCAGGTGCGCGCCGCGCACAGAATCCGGCGTACAGGTCGACTCGTCCGTCGCCCACCAGGTCGTAGTCTCGATCGAGGCTGCGACCCGGTTCTGTCTTCGGTCATCGATGGGCCTTGCGCTCCACAGATGGCCGTACGAGCAGCGACGTGCCGTCGGCGAACGCCCTAGGCTGACATCATGCCGGCGGAGCGTGAAGTGATCGACCTGGATGAGCACGACCGGCAGTCGACGGGCGCGGGTCGGGCTGCTCCCGACCGCCTCCGGTCCAGACGGAAGATGAGTGTCGGGCTCGTCGCTGCTTTCGTGGCCGGCGGGGTGCTTGGTGGCTTGGGTGTGAGCGAGCTACGGGATTCGCGGGAGGAGCGGGAGCGACATGCTTCGGTCGCGCTCGTGGCGGTCCCCGTGTCCATCGCTGGCGAAGGTTCGTACGTCTCGGGTGTTCTTCGGATGGACGGGCAACTGGCAGTGACAAACGCTGGCCAGGCGCCGATCACGGTTCGTACGGCGACTGGGCAGGGACCGGGCGCCCAGGTCCGGGACACCGGCGAGTCTGGTTTGCTCCGCCCCGGTGATACGGACCTGATCGATGTCGAGCTGCGCCTCGAATGCGCGACCGCGTTCGAGAGTGGGCACTTGCCGATGCGATTCTCGGTCGAGACCGACGATCGCCAGGTCATCGAGATCGACTACCCCGTGGCTCTGGGGGGCAGCGTCTGGCAGGTCCGGGCTGAGCAGCCGTGCGCGCGCACTTCCGGGGAATGAGAAGGCACGGCTGATCCGCGTCCTCATCCTCGTCACCGGGGCCAAGTGGGACGCTGCGGCTAAAGGGATCGGTGCCGGGGCGACTCACGTGCCGGGTGGGAACCATTGTCGAGCCGATGCGGGCAGCAGCAACAAGCCGACAACGGCAGCGAAGGCCAGCATCCGTAACACCGACAGTGGGTGGATGTCGGGGAGTTCCACAAGGCCGTACGCGATGTTGAAAGCGGCGAAACCGACCGTCAGGATCTGGGCACGCCCGACCTGGCGCCACAGGCCGTACGCGAAGGACAGCGACAGGAGGATCAGTCCCACGACGAAGATCGTCGTCCTGGGCTCGGTGGCCCCCGGCGCGGTACTCGTCTTGAACTGGACCACCTGGATGGCGCTTGCCAGCAGAAAGCTGATCGCGGCTGCGACGACCGGGACGGGAACGCGTCGTCGATCCTGATCGATCATCGGCACATGGTAGGTGTGGTCTGCTCGGGTCGACCAGATGTGATCGATGGATCGAGCGGCGCAGGCGACGGCCGGCGGACAGGCGACGGCGGCGGCTTGCGGGGCAGCGGGGACGGGTGGGCTGTCGCTAGGGTCCGGGTATGGAGGCTCCGCCCGGCCACGTGGTCACTGCGATGATGGCGAGCACCGGCGACGAACGCGTGGTGCTCGACGCGTTTCTCGATTTTCATCGCGCGGTGTTGCTCGGGAAGCTGCGGGGGATCTCCGACGCTGAGGCTGCCCGGCGACTCGTGCCGTCGGCGACCACCCTCGCCGGCCTGGTGAAGCACCTGACGCTTGTGGAGCGGAACTGGTTCCGCTGTCTGCTCGCGCCCGGCCCGGGGGACGTCTATCTCACCTCCGAGGAGGACGCGACGGCCAGCTTCGCGTTGGCCGAGGGGGACACCATCGAGCGGTTGTCGGCGGCGTACGAGGCGGAGTGCGCCCGGTCGCGGGAGGTGGCGGCCCGCTTCGACCTCGACCATGTGGTGCCTCACCCGCAGCTCGGGGAGGTTTCGTTGCGCTGGATCATGGTGCACCTGATCGAGGAGACGGCCCGGCACGCCGGCCATGCCGATATTCTCCGCGAACTGACCGACGGCTCGACGGGGGCCATCTGACCGAGGTCCACCCTGCGACTGGCGAAGACCGTTGCCTCAGGCGGGAGCCAGGAGTTTGGCGAGCCGGTCGGCTACCGGTGGGGCGTGCAGGTGCAGGCGGGCCACGTTTATCGCATCGGCACCGACCACCGAGAGCAGCGCATGCGGGCCGACGGCGTACACGGAGAAGTAGCCGGCCTGGTTGCGGACGGTGGACTGACGGAATTCGCCCTGGCCGAGGCGGAGGCTGACCTGCCGGCCGAGGCCGAAGGTCGCCGCCGCCATCGCGGCCAGGTCGTCCGGGTCCAGAGTGTCGGGCACGTCGTGCGCGATGAGCAGGCCGTCGACTCCGCCGAGAACACTTCCCTGCACCCCGGGGATCTGGAGGCGCAGCTCGTGCAGTTCGGTGCCGATCGCCGGGTACGGCAGCGACGGGTCACCGGCCAGCGACGGTGGGAGCCGCACCGGCGGCGGAAGGTTCGGCTGCTGCGCGGTACGACGGGGGAGGAGAGTGTCACCGCTGCTCACAGTTCCAGCTGCTCCTCGATGGTGCGCAGCTGGTGCCGGGCGAGCGCCAGGTTGGACCGGGTCTTGCTGAGCATCAGGTAGAGGAACAGCCCCTTGCCGTTGGGGCCGTTCAGCGGCCGGATGATGTGGTACTGGCCGCCGAGGGTGATGAGCATGTCCTCGATGTCGTCGTTCAGCTTGAGCATCTCGATGGTGCGCATCTTGGCGCGTACCACGTCGGTGTTGCCAGCGGCGGCCACGGTGAGGTCGATCTCCGGAGTACCACCGGCGACGCCGAGGGTCATCCCGCTGGTGTAGTCGACGAGTGCGGCGCCGATGGCCCCGTCGATCGTCATGGCGTCCTTCAGGGCGGTGTCGAGGTTTGCCACGTGCCTCTCCAGGTTCTGCTGACGAGCGGTAGGTGCGCACTGGTACGGGGTCGTACCGGGTGAGCAAATCTCGGATGAGACTGGCACATGCAACCTCCCATCCGCATCTTGTGCAGCGCGAACGGGCTGAGCGGGCCACGTTGGGTGACCACCGGGGCGGCCGAGAATCGCCGCAGCGGCTGATGCCAGAAGAACGAATTCGTCTGCTACCTGCGTGGATGCTTCCCGCTCCAGCTGAGGAGCCGGGCGGCGCGCTGAACGAGACGACGGTCAGTTCAGGCGGGTGCGCCGGCGAGGTCGGCGAGCACACGTCGCTGGAAGGCGCGAGCGGCCGCCCCGGCCGGTGGCGGACCGCCGTCGCGAGCGGCGATCGACCGCTCGACCAGTTCAATGGTGTCGGCGTCGACAAGCGGTCCGGCCTCGTCCAACAGCCGCCGGCCAGCGGCCACCTTGGGTAGCCACATCCCGGTACGCAGGCGTGCCCAGGAACGGCAGGCACCGAGCACGGCGTCCTCCGCTCCGGGCGCGGGCACCTCCTCGGCGGGCACCGGTCGCGCCAACCACCAACGCAACGCCTCCAGGACCAGTCGGCGCAGATCCTCGGGGGCCAGATCGGCGAAGGCGTCGGCGGCGGGCGGACCGAGCAGCGCCCGCCCGCTCTGATGCAGGATGCTGCGGTCCAGGCCGTACCAGAACAGGCCGTCCGCGCTCGGGCGCTGCGCCGGGCCGTACGACACCCGGAAGTCCATCCGGGCACCGGTGTTCAGCTCGACCTCGAAACCCGGCTCCGGCGTGCCGGACCGCGCCGCCTCCCGCTGGTACACGACCAGTTCCAGGCCGCGCGCCGGGCAGGGCAGCGCCTCGTGCCGCAGCCGGGCCACCAACTCCTCGGCGACCCCGTGGTCGAGCGGCCCGGCGCAGACCAGTGCCACGTCCACGTCGCTGCGTCCGGGTTGGTACGCGGCCAGACCCACCGAGCCCGCCGCGTACGCCCCGCACAACTCGGCACCGAGCACGTCGCCGGCCACCGCGACCAGGTCGGTCAGGTACCGCCGCAGCGGTTCAGGCGTACTCCAGCTCACCGGGCTCGCCCCACTGCGTGCCGGCGGGCAGGAAGAAGGCGGAGGTCTCCCCGCCGAGGGCGTGCCGGATGACCAGCCGGGCGTGCTCGTCGAGGTCGGGCAGCCGTCCCGGCGGGAACCATCGCACGTCCAGCGACTCGTCGTCGTTGACGCGTGCCTCGCCGCCCAGCAACCGGCAGTGGAAACCGAGATTCAGGTACTCGCAACGGTCGCCGTTCGGGTACGTGTGCGGGTGCGACACGGCACTGCTGAGCCGCAGCGGTTCGACCGCCAGGCCGGTCTCCTCCAGCACCTCGCGCACCACTGCGGTGGCGGGCTGCTCACCCGGCTCGACGAAGCCGCTCACCACCGACCAGCGACCGTCGTCGGCCCGTTGGGCGAGCAGTAGCTCACTCGCGTCGTTGCGGACGATTGCGCTCACGCTGGGTAGCCAGAGTAGGTCGTGGCCGACGTGCTTGCGCATCCGCAGGATGTAGTCCGGTACGCCCATCCGGTGACCTTAGCCAATCCGTGGATCCACCCCCGCACCCGGGCTGGTGGCGACGATTTTCGCAGTTCAGGCCCGCAGGCCAGGGGCCACGTCTACTGTGGAAGGGCCCGGTGACTTGCGGTGTTCCGGTGGCGGTCGGTCGTTTCCCGGTGCACAGTGATGCCATGAGCGACAGCGGACGTGGACGTTACTACTGGTGTACGCGACACCACCGGGTCGAGTCCGGTGCCGACGTGTGCCCCGCGCGGCACGTTCTCGGCCCGTACGACTCGGCCGCCGACGCGGAGAACGCCCTGCAACAGGTGCGGGAACGCAACGAGGCGTGGGAGGCCGAGGACGCTCGCTGGACCGGGGAGGACAGGTAGACGGCGCGGGACGCCTCCCGCGCCGAGGCACTGCGTGCGTCGCGAGGGCGGCAGCACGTCCCCATGAAGGGAACCGAGATGGCCGAAGCGCAACAGGCCACCCGCCCGGCCGCGAAGCGTACGCCCGCGAGGAAGACCGCCGCGACGGAACGCACCGCGGGCCTCGCCCGTACCCCGTCGACCCGCCGCGCGTCCGGCACCGCGCCGGCTTCCCGTAAGGCGACCGGCGGCGCCGCGGCGCCTGCCGGCAGGTCGGCGACACTGGCGCGGAAGACCGCCGCGGCCAAGAAGGCGGCCCCCGCGAAGAAGACGGTGTCGGCGAAGGCCGCGCCGAGCAAGGCACCCGCCGCGAAGACCAGCTCGGCTTCGGCGCGGACCGCCACCGGCGCGCGCACGACCACATCCGCGGCGAAGCGGGCGGCTGCGAAGAAGGCGACCTCCACACGGAGCACGGCGGCCAAGGCCCCCGCGAAGAAGACCGCCCCGGCCCGCAAGACGGCACCCGCGAAGAAGGCCACCTCCGCACGGGGCACGGCGGCGAAGGCTCCCGCGAACAAGGCAGCGTCCGCGAGGAAGGCGGCCCCGGCCCGCAAGACCGCTCCCGCGAAGAAGGCGACGGGTACGCGGAGCACGTCGGCCGCGCGCAAGGCACCGGCGAAGACCGCGACGTCGACGGTGAAGAAGGCGGCGGCGCGGAAGACGGCGGCGGCTCCGGCGAAAAAGGCCGCGGCGAAGAAGGCACCCGCGAAGACGGTGGCCGCCAAGAAGGCGCCGGCTCGGCAGAGTACGACGGTGGCCAGCCGGACGGCGGCGAGGAAGACGGCCACGTCGAGGGCTCCCGCGAAGACTCCCGCGTCGAAGTCGGCAGCGAAGAAGGCACCGGCGAAGAGGGCCCCCGCGAAGAAGGCACCGGCGGCGAAGAGAGCGCCCGCGAAGAAGGCACCGGCGGCGAAGAGAGCGCCCGCGAAGAAGGCATCCTCGTCGAGGGCGGCGGCGAAGAAGACGCCCGCGAAGACCGCCGCGGCCCGGAACACCGGGCGTGCCGCGTCCGGCGGGCGGACCGGCACCCCGCGCAGGACGGCCGGCTGACCCGGCGTACGCCGACGACCCGTCGCTCGGCGGAGGGCGCGGTGCGTCCGGCGCTGTCAGGATGGGCGCATGGTCATCCGACGTGTGCTGGCGCCGCGCATCGACTTCGGGGCGCTGCGCCGAGAACTGGGTCTGCCCGAGACCTACCCGGAGGCGGCGCAGCGGGAGGCCGACGAGGCAACCGCCGCACCGCCCCGGCCGGCCGTCGACTGCACGGACGTCCCGCTGGTCACGATCGACCCGCCCGGCTCGCGGGATCTGGACCAGGCGATGCACCTCAGCCGCCGCGCTGGCGGCGGCTACCGGGTGCGGTACGCGATAGCCGACGTCGCCGCCCACGTGCGTCCAGGCGGTGTGCTGGAGGACGAGACCTGGCGTCGGGGGCAGACGGTTTACCTTCCCGACGGCAACGTGCCGCTGCACCCGTACTCGCTCGGCGAAGGCGCGGCAAGCCTGCTGCCCGACGTCGACCGGGCAGCCGTGCTGTGGACCATCGACCTGGACGCCGACGGTGACACCAGCGCGGTGGTGGTGCAGCGCGCCCTGGTCCGCAGCCGGGCCCAGTTGGCGTACCCGCAGGTGCAGGCCGACGCCGACGCGGGGCGGCTCCCCGAACCGATCGCCCTGCTGCCCGAGATCGGTGCGCTGCTCACTGCCCGAGGGCTGCGCCGGGGAGCGGTCAACCTGCCGATTCCCGAGCAGGACGTGGAGGCCGACGGCGACGGTTGGCGACTCGTGCTGCGGGCACCGGTGCCGATGGAGGAGCACAACGCGCAGATCTCCCTGCTCACGGGGATGGCCGCCGCTGACCTGATGCTGGCCGGCGGGATCGGCCTGCTGCGGACGATGCCCGCGCCGAAGCCCGAGGCGGTGCAGCGGCTGCGGGCCGCCGCCGCCCCGCTGGGCGTGCACTGGCCGGACGACGTCGGCGTGGGTGAACTGCTGCTCCGGTTGGACCCGGCTCAGCCCCGGGCCGCCGCGTTCATCGACCAGGCGGCGGAGCTGATGCGTGCGGCCGCGTACACCCCGTTCGACGGCGAGCCGCCCGAGCAGCCGGCGCACGGCGGGGTCGCGGCCGCGTACGCCCACGTCACGGCACCGCTGCGACGACTCGCCGATCGGTACGCCACGGAGATCTGCCTGGCGCTGCACGACGGCCGTGAGGTGCCCGACTGGGCCCGCGCGGCGCTGCCCCGGCTGCCGTCGGTGATGGCGGCCACGGACCGCACCGCGTCCGCGGCGAGCCGAGGCGCGATCGACCTGGCCGAGGCGGTGCTGCTGGCCAACCGGGTCGGCGAGACCTTCGACGCCGCCGTGCTCGACGTCGACGCGCCGGCGAACGGCAAGGCCCGTGAGAGCCGCCCACCCGGCGGCACGGTAGCCCTCGACGACCCGCCGGTACGCGCCCGCTGTCTCGGCGAGCTGCCACTGGGCACCCGGGTCCGGGTCCGGCTGGTCGCCGCCGACCCGGCCACCCGTTCGGTCGCCTTCGAACTCGCCTGACACCCCGACGCCGCGCCGCGACCTGTGTTGGCGGTTCGGCCCGTGCCGTGCCGGCGGCAGCGGGCATTGTCACAGCGTCGGGCGCTGCTGCCGGAACAGCTGATTTGCGAGGATGACGACCATGGCATATGACCCGAGCACCCTGCCCGACGTTTCCGGGCTCACCATCGGCATCATCGGTGGCACCGGCGATCAGGGCCGGGGGCTCGCCTACCGGTTCGCCCGGGCGGGCCTGACGGTGCTGATCGGTTCCCGCTCCGCGCAGCGGGCCGCCGAGTCGGCCGCCGAGATTGCCGCGCTGCCCGGCGTGCCTGCCGGTGGCAGCGTCACCGGTGCCGACAACGACGAGGTGGCCCGGCGCAGTGACGTGGTGATCATCGCGGTGCCGTGGGACGGGCACGCCGCCACGGTCGGCGCGCTCGCCGAACCGCTTGCCGGCAAGATCGTCGTGGATTGCGTCAACCCGCTCGGCTTCGACAAGCAGGGCCCGTACGCGCTACCGGTGCCGGAGGGCAGCGCCGTCCAGCAGGCCGCCGCGCTGCTGCCCGGCTCGCGGGTCTGCGCCGCGTTCAACCACGTCAGCGCTCCGCTGCTGGCCGACCCCGAGATCGACCGCATCGAGCTGGACGTGCTGATCTGCACCGAGGAGCGGGAACTGGTCGGCATCGTCGGCGCGCTCGCCGCCCACATTCCCGGCATGCGCGGCATCTACGCCGGACGGCTGCGCAACGCGCACCAGATCGAGGCGTTCACCGCCAACCTGATCGCCATCAACAAGCGCTACAAGGCGCACGCGGGCGTCCGCGTCACCGACCTCTGAACCCGTTCCGGTCAACCGGGTGCTGGCCGCCGACCGCGCAGGTCACCAGGAGCAGCCGAATCCGTGGCAGAGAAAGTGTCAGCCGGCCGGCGTGTCCACTACCGCAGCTGCCACGGATCCGGATCCTTCGTCAGGGGCGTCTGGCGGTCAGAAGTTGACGTTGACGCCGGCCGACTTGCAGGCCGTGCTGAGGGCAGCGCCGGCCTTCTCGAAGCCCGGGTTGTCGGCAGCCGTCGCCGGGTCCGTGGCGTTGGCGGCCTTGCCGGCCTCCGCGCCGAACTCCTCCAACGCGGCAGCTACCTTGCTGTCGGTGGCACCGGTGGCGGCCACCCGGGTCACCTCGTTCTGCAATCCGGACAGGATCTTCTGGAACAGTGCCGGCGACGGCTCGCTACCGGAACTCACCGCGGCGACGAGATCCTCCTTCATCTTGTCGCTGGCCTGCTTCGCCGACTCGCAGAGCTGCTTGTCGCTCACCACGTCCGCCGCGTCGGCGGTCGGCGGCGCGGCGGTGGATGCGGCGGAGGTGGCGGACGCCACGGTGGCCGACGGCGAAGCTCCGCCCGTCGGGGCCGCCTCCTCGCCACCGCAGGCGGCCAACGCCAGCAGTGAGGTGCAGGCCAGGACAGAGAAAATAGCGCGTACTCGATTCACGAGCGAGAACCGTAGCGGCTTTCGGGAAAACTCGCTCGCCCTATCCAGCGTCCAGGCGCGGTGCCACAGTTGCGGAGCGGGGCCGGAACTCTGTCGTACGTATGTTCTATCGTCGGTGGCGTGTTGGAGGAGTTGGAGCGGGCAGAGGTGGCGACGCGTTCCTGCGTCGACGCCGCTGTCTGGGCCGTGCCGGAGAGTGAGCTGATCGATGCCCTCGAAGCCGCGCACCGGCTGGAGCAGCGGCTCGCCGCCATGAAGCTGGCGCTGGTGCGTGAGTTGGAAGGCCGTGGCGTGGCGGTGGCGCAGGGCGCGTCGTCCACCGCCGTCTGGCTCCGCGACCGGCTCCGGCTCGGCGTGCCGGCGGCCCGCCGGTTGGTCGACCTCGCTGAGGCGCTCGACCGCGAGTCCGACGAGATGAGCGCCGCACTCGCCGCCGGCCGGATCGATCTGGAGCAGGTCCGGGTCATCGCCGATGTCGCGGCCACGGTTCGAGGTGCGGCCGGCACCGAGGCGGCCAGGTCGGCTGTCGAACTCCTCCTCGACTGGGCCGGGCAGTTCGATCCGTCCGCCCTGCGCCGACTTGGGGGCCGGATTCTCGAACATCTGGCACCCGAGGTCGCCGAGGCGGCCACCGGTAGAGCGTTGGAAGCAGAGGCGGCCCGCGCCGCGCGCGACCGGCAGGTAACCCTCTCCGACCTGCGGGATGGGCGCACCCGGCTGGCTGGCAGCCTCGACGCGGAGACCGCCGCACTGTTGCGGGCCGCCATCGAGCCGCTCACCGCACCCGCCGGCCCGGACGATCCCCGTTCGCCCGGGCAACGGCGCCACGACGCCCTGGGCGACATCTGTCGGCTCGTCCTGGGCACCGGCGAGTTGCCCGGGCACGGCGCTGACCCCGCCCAGATCGTCGTCACCACCGGGTATGACACCCTCACCGGAAGCCTCGGGCCCGGCACGCTGGACAGCGGTATCACCCTCACGCCCGCAACGGTGCGCCGGTTGGCCTGCGACGCGGCGGTCCTGCCCGCAGTGCTCGGCGGCGCAGGCCAGGTCCTCGACGTGGGTCGGCAACGTCGGCTCATCACCGGGCCGCTGCGGCGGGCCCTGGTGCTGCGAGATCGGGGCTGTGCCTTTCCGGGCTGCGACCGGCCGCCCCGCTGGTGTGAGGGCCATCATCTGCGGCACTGGGCCGACGGCGGCGTCACCAGCCTCGCCAACGCGGTACTGCTCTGCCGCCACCATCATCGTCACGTGCACCAGCACGGCTGGCAGGTCCACCTCGCCGCCGACGGTCATCCAGAGTTCATCCCGCCCGCCTGGCTCGACCCCGGTCAGCGTCCCCGTCGCAACCACCTACACCACTCGCCTGCGCCCGGGACGCCGTGGCCAGCAGACCCAGCGTCCGGCCGGTCGAAGCCGTCGACCTCGATGCCCGCCGCGGGCTCGCCCACGCTCATGTCCAGCGCCCCGGCACAGATGGCCTCCGTGTCCGCCGGGTCGCGATTGCTGACGCAGGTGCCGGCCCGGCCACGAGCCCGCGCGGTCGTAACCCGTCCAACGGCCAGCCGGGAGGCGCGACTGCCGGGCGGGGCGGAACGGCAGGCCACGAGGCGCCCGTTCGGTCGTCCCGTCCGCCGGGCGCACCCGCCCTGACCGTCGAGCCATTGCCGACGGCCATCCGTTGCGCCACGCCGACGCTTGTCGATGACCGGCCGCCGACGGACGATCCTGGAGCACCGATGGGGTGTGGGTCGGTGGAAAGCTGCCGCCGTGGCGGTGGCCGAGGCTAGCGTCCGACGGTGAACAGGTCACCGCGTCAAGGAGAGTCCTGCCATGACCACTCGACTCAACCCTTATCTCACCTTCGACGGCGATGCCCGCCAAGCCATGGAGTTCTACCAGTCGGTGTTCGGCGGGCAGCTACGGATCAGCACTTTCGGTGAGTTCGGCACGTCCGACCCGGCGGTCGCCGACAAGGTCATGCACGCGCTGCTCAACACCGACCGGGGCTACACCTTGATGGCGGCCGACACCGCACCCGGCATGCCGTACCAGCCCGGCAGCACCATCACGTGCAGCCTCAGTGGCGACCCGGAGGAGGGCCTCGCGGAAGCGTGGGAGAAGTTGTCCGACGGCGGCACCGTCACGGTGCCGTTCGAGAAGCAGATGTGGGGGGATCTGTACGGCATGTGTGTCGACAGGTTCGGTGTTCCGTGGATGGTGAACGTCGTGCAGTCGCAGTGATCCGCCGGTAGCCGGCGACGCCCGCCAGGCCGGCGGCAGCGGTCGGGCCGGGCGTGGCAGGAGGATGGCAGCTCCGGCCGCTACCGGCGGGTGGCGGCCAGGGCTGCCACGGCCGTCGTCCCGGCCGGCCCCGCGTCGTCGCCCCGGCGACTCCGACCATCAACTCACCCGGCGACCCCGACCGTCGCCCGGGTGAGTTGATGGTCGTGGCCGGGTCTGCCACAGACCAACAGACGGTCAGAAGGTGTGTTCGGCGGCGGGGAACTGGCCGGAGCGGACCTCGTCGGCGAAGCGGCGGGTGGCCTCGTCGAGCGTGTCGGCCAGGGCGGCGTAGCGCTTCACGAAGCGTGGTGCCTTACCGGTACGCAGGCCGGCCATGTCCTGCCAGACGAGCACCTGGGCGTCGGTGTCCGGGCCGGCGCCGATGCCCACAGTCGGGATCGGCAGCTCGGCGGTGACCCGCTTGGCGACGTCGCCGGGCACCATTTCCAGCACCACCGCGAAAGCGCCAGCCGCGGCGACCGCCCGCGCGTCGGCAAGCACCTCGTCGGCGGTCTCGCCCCGGCCCTGCACCCGGTACCCGCCGATGGTGTGCTCACGCTGCGGGGTGAAGCCGATGTGCGCCATCACCGGGATGCCGGCGCCGACGATCGCCTCGATCTGCGCGGCGCAGCGCTGGCCGCCCTCCAGCTTCACCGCGTGGCAACCGCCCTCCTTCATGAACCGGACGGCCGTCCGCAGCGCCTGGGTCGGACCCTCCTCGTACGAGCCGAAGGGCAGATCACCGACGACCAGGGTCTGCCGGGTGGCCCGGACGACCGCCCGTACCAGCGGCAGTAGCTCCTCGGCGGTCACCGGCAGGGTCGTCTCGTAGCCGAACACGTTGTTCGCCGCCGAGTCGCCCACCAGCAGCACCGGAATGCCGGCGGCATCGAAGATCGACGCCGTGTACTGGTCGTACGAGGTGAGCATGGACCACTTCTCGCCGCGCTCCTTCGCGGCGAGCAGGTCACGGGTACGGACGCGACGGGTGGCCGGGCCGCCGTAGAGAGCGGTCACCTCGGCCGGAGTGGACTCCACCACGATGTTCTCCTTCCTCGAGGCCGCGTACGCGGTCCCCGGGTTCTGCCGCGATCGTCCCACCGTGCGGGCGGTCGGCGGCAGGGCGCAGTGGAGGATGTCACTCCGGCCGGCCGGCGTGGGCCGGCCCCGCGGCCCTGGAGCCGGTCAGCCGTTCTCGCGCCACCGGTTGGTGATCGGTAGCCGCCGGTCCCGTCCGAACGCCTTCATGGAGATCTTCGTACCCGGCGCGGACTGGCGGCGCTTGTACTCGGCGGTATCCACCAACCGCAGCACCTTGTCCACCACGGCCGGGTCGTGGCCGTCGGCGATCAGCCCCTCCCGGCCGAGGTCACCATCGATGTAGCCGATCAGGATCGGGTCGAGCACGTCGTAGTCGGGCAGCGAGTCGCTGTCGAGCTGGCCCGGGCTCAGCTCGGCGCTCGGCGGCTTGCCGATCGAGTTCTCCGGGATCGGTGGCGTCAGACCCAGCCGGGTCGCCTCCGTGTTGCGCCACTTGGCCAGCCGCCAGACCAGGGTCTTCCACACGTCCTTGACCGGGTTGAAGCCACCGACCGAGTCGCCGTACAGGGTCGAGTAGCCGACCGCCAGCTCGCTCTTGTTGCCGGTGGTCAGCACCAGATGGCCCTCCTGGTTCGACAACGCCATCAGGATGACGCCGCGTACCCGCGCCTGGAGGTTCTCCACCGCCACCCCGGACAGCGACATGTTCGCCAGGAAGGTGTCCACCATCGGCTGGATCGGCTCCACCCGGTAGTCCAGGCCGGTCCGCTTGGCCAGGTCGGCCGCGTCGGAGCGGCTGTGCTCCGAGGAGTGCTGGCTGGGCAGGGAGACACCGACCACCCGGTCGCCGCCGAGGGCATCCACCGCGATGGCCGCCACCACCGCCGAGTCGATGCCGCCGGAGAGCCCGAGCACCACAGAGGGAAAGCGGTTCTTCTCGACGTAGTCCCGCAGGCCGAGCACCAGCGCCTGCCACACCTCGGCCTCGTCGGCCACCGGTTCGATGAGGCCGCCGGTGGCCGCCGGGCCCGTCGGTGAGGGCGGGAGCCCGTCGACGGTACGACGCACCACCCGCAGCCCTTCGGCCAACTGCTCGCCGTCGCCCGCATCGGTGCCGTCGGTGGCGGCAGGCAGGTCGACGTCGTGCACGAGCAGGTGGGTGACGAACTGCGGTGCCCGGGTCAGCACCGTCCCGTCCGCCGCGACGATCATCGAGTCGCCCTCGAAGACCAGCTCGTCCTGACCACCGATCATGTTGACGTACGCGATGGTGGCACCGGCCTCGGCGGCCCGCCGGCGGACCAGCGGCATCCGCAGGTCGTCCTTGTTCAGCTCGTACGGTGAGCCGTTGATGTTGACCACCAAGCCAACCCCGGCCCGGCGGGCGGCGGCGAACGGCCCACCGGCCTGCCACAGGTCCTCGCAGATGGTCAGCGCCACGTCCACCCCACCGAGCCGGACCACGGTGAGCATGTCGCCGGGCAGGAAGTAGCGGTCCTCGTCGAAGACGCCGTAGTTGGGCAGGTGGTGCTTGAAGTAGGTGGCGACCACCTCGCCGCGGTGCAGCAGCGCGGCGGCGTTGCGCGCGCCCCGGCCCGGCTCGGCGTCCGCGCTGACCTGCGGCGGGCCGTCGGCGTCCAGGTAACCCACCACGACCGGCAGGTCGCCCAGGCCGTCGGCGGCCAGATCGGCGGCGAGCTGGCCGAGCGCCGCCTGGGAGGCGGCCACGAAGGACCGCCGGAAGACCAGGTCCTCCACTGGGTAGCCGGTCAGCATCATCTCCGGGAACAGGACCAGTTGGGCGCCGGCAGCGGCGGCCCGGCGGGTCCAGGCGCGGACGAGACCGGCGTTGCCGGTGAGGTCACCGACACTGGGGTTGACCTGGCACAGGGCGAGACGCAGGGTGGGCATGTCCTCATCTTGCCCCAGCGCCATGGGCTCGACACGTCGGCGTGGGGCAGTACGACCGGGCCGGACCGCCGGTCGGGACGGGACGGGACGCAACGGCCGCGGTTCGGTTAACGTCTGCGTAATCGGGTCGGTGGAGACTGGTCGGTCAGGTCGGGCAGAGTCCGACCCAAGGCGGACATAGCGTGTCGCGGAAGGTTGGGGAAGTGGACCGTCAGCAGGAGTTCGTCCTCCGTACGCTGGAAGAGCGGGACATCCGTTTCGTCCGGCTGTGGTTCACCGACGTGCTCGGCACGCTCAAGAGCGTGTCGGTCGCCCCGGCCGAACTGGAGGCCGCCTTCGAGGAGGGCATCGGGTTCGACGGCTCGGCCATCGAGGGATTCGCCCGGGTCTTCGAGTCGGACATGGTCGCCATGCCGGACCCGACCACCTTCCAGGTCTTCCCGTTCGAGGGCGGGGTGAGCGGCGAGAGCGCCCGGATGTTCTGCGACATCCTGCTGCCCGACGGCGGCCCGTCCTGGGCTGACCCCCGCCACGTGCTGCGTCGGGCGTTGTCCCGGGCGGCGGAGAAGGGCTTCACCTTCTACACCCACCCCGAGATCGAGTTCTTCCTGCTGGAGAACGGGCCGATGGACGGCACCGTGCCGGTGCCGGTGGACACCGGCGGGTATTTCGAGCACACCACCCACGCCGTGGCGCGGGACTTCCGCCGCCAGGCGGTGCTGTCGCTGGAGCGGATCGGCATCTCGGTGGAGTTCAGCCACCACGAGGTCGCCCCCGGCCAGCAGGAGATCGACCTGCGCTACGCCGACGCGCTGACCACCGCCGACAACATCATGACCTTCCGGCACGTGGTCAAGGAGGTGGCGCTCTCCACCGGCGTGCAGGCCACCTTCATGCCCAAGCCGTTCACCGACCAGCCGGGCAGCGGGATGCACACGCACCTGTCGCTGTTCGAGGGGGAACGCAACGCGTTCCACGACGCCAGCGACCCGATGAAGCTGTCCAAGGTGGCCCGGGCGTTCATCGCCGGGCTGCTGGCCCACGCCCGGGAGTACACCGCAGTCACCAACCAGTGGGTGAACTCGTACAAGCGGCTGTTCCCGCAGGCGCTGCCGGATCGGGTCACCGAGAGCCCCGCGTACGTCTGCTGGGGGCACCTGAACCGCTCCGCGTTGGTCCGGGTCCCGGCGTACGGCAAGCCGAACTCGGCCCGGGTGGAGATCCGTTCGCCCGACTCGGCCGCCAACCCGTACCTCGCCTTCGCGGTGCTGCTCGGCGCCGGGATGAAGGGCATCGAGGAGGGGTACGAGCTGCCGCCGGGCGCCGAGGACGACGTGTGGGCGCTGACCAGCGCCGAGCGGCGGGCGATGGGGTACGAACCGCTGCCGGAGAACCTGTCCGAGGCGATCGACGTGATGGCCGGTTCGGAACTGGTCGCCGAGGTGCTCGGCGAGCACGTCTTCGACTTCTTCCTGCGTAACAAGCGGGCCGAGTGGGAGCAGTACCGCCGCGAGGTCACTCCCTACGAGCGCCAGCACTACCTGTCGCTGTAACCGCCGCTGCGGCGGGCCCGTCGGCACGGGCCCGCCGCCGGGCTGTCGAGCGTTGCCCGGTGCCGCTATCGTCTCGATCACCGTGCCGGCGGCACTCGTCGGCCGGAGACTCGTCGGGAGGCAGTCGGTGCTGGAGGATCTGCTCAGCGGAGCCTGGCAGAGCGTGGTGTTCGGGGTCGTCGGAGTTGGCCTGATGGCCGCCGGCTTCGTCCTGGTCGACCTGCTCACCCCGGGCAAACTGCGGGACCTGATCTGGGTACGCCGCAACGCCAACGCTGGACTGCTGCTCGCCGCGAACCAGCTCGGCGTCGCCGGCATCGTCTTCACCGCGATCCTGACCAGCTACAGCGACTTCGCCAAGGGGCTGGCCTCGACGGTGATCTTCGGGCTGATCGGTCTCGGCATCATGGCGTTGGCCTTCTTCGTGCTGGACCTGATCACGCCGGGCAAGCTCGGCGAGGTCATCTGCGCCGACGAGCCCCACCCGGTGGCCCGGGTCAGCGCCGCCAGCCATTTCGGCGCCGCGCTGATCGTCTGCGCCTGCATCGCCTGACAGCACCCCGACCGAGTCTGCCCGCCGGGGAGCGGCCCGGTCCGGCCCGTACGCGGTCGCCGGATGCGGCAAGTCGGGCCTTCCCGGGCTCGGGAGACCGCGACTTGCCGCATGTCGTGACTCGGGCTGGGCCGGGCTGGGCTGGGCCGGGCTGGCCGGGCCGGGCCCGTCCGGACAGCCCGCCCGAGGTGTCACTTGCCGGCGGACTCGCCCTCGCCGCCCCGCGCGCCCGGGCCACCCCAGCCGCCGAACACACCGGCCTCGACGGCGGCGGTGATCGCGTCGGCCTGCTCCTGGGTCAGCTTGCCGTCCTCGACCGCCTGCGCGAGCCGTTCGGCCAGTGCCTCCTTGCGCTCCTCGGCCGACGGCGGCGTCCGCCGCTCGCCCGCACGGCCCTCGGCGGCACCGTCGCCGCCCATCCGGCCCGCACCGCGGCCCGGGAATCCCCGGTGGCCCTCGCGGTCCGTCCGGCCCTCCGGCTGGTGCTGCTCGCGGAGCTTCTCCAACGCCTCGGTCACCTTCTCGGTGGGCACGCCGAGCTCCTCGGCCAGCGCCTCGGCGAACTGCGCGTGCCGTGCGGCCCGCTGTTCCTGCCGGTCGCCCTGCGGCTCGCTGCTCGCGCTGGCGCTCGGGGTGGCCTTGTCGTCGGCGAGCGCCACGGTGGGAGCGGCGATCCCCACGCCGAGCACGCCCGCCGCAGCCAGGCCGGCCAGCAGGTGCTTCTTCGAAATCGTGCGGGACATCGTTCCTCCAACTCGTCGGTGATGTGATGACGTCACCGACAGTGACGAACCCGGCTGGGCGCGGACCATGGCGAAGCTGTCAGCGAGCTGGCAATCCGGGCCAGAAATCCGGACGTGTCCGACAAAGAGTCAGCGGACGGCGGCGACCACGCTGAGGGTGCCGGCGTCGGCGTCCAGGGTCGCCCGGGTACCGACCGGAACGGTGAGCTGCCCGGGGCCGTGCCCGATCGGCAGACCCCCCAGCACCGGTACGCCCAGGTCGCCGAGGCGCTCGGCGAGCACGTCGGCCACCGTGGTGTCCCAGCCGTCGGCGCAGTCGGTGAACTGCCCCACCGCCACCCCGGCCAGTCCGTCCAGCGCGCCGGCCCGGCGGAGCTGGGTCAACATCCGGTCGACCTTGTACGGCGGTTCCTGCACGTCCTCCAACAACAGCACCGCGCCGGTCAGGTCGGGCATGTCCGGGGTGCCGAGCGAGGCCACGACCAGGCAGAGGTTGCCGCCCAGCAGCCGGCCGGTGGCCCGGCCCGCGACGCGTACGCCGAAGGTCTCCTCGCCCTCGACGGCGCGTACGGTGACCGGCTCGGTGCTGGTCATCGCCGCGTGCAGGGACTCGGCCGAGGCCAGCGGGGTGCGCTCGTCACGCCAGGCCGCCCCGGGACCGTGCACCCCCGCCAACCGGGCACCCCGCCAGAGCGCCAGCTGCAGCGCGGTGATGTCGGAGAACCCGGCCACCATCTTCGGGTCACGGCGTACCGCCGCCATGTCGATCGCGTCCACCACCCGCTGCGCCCCGTACCCGCCCCGGGTGCAGATCACCCCGCGCACCTGCGGATCGGCGAACGCCGTGTTGAGGTCGGCCGCCCGCAGCGCGTCCGCCCCCGCCAGGTAGCCCTGCCGGGCGTAGGCGTTGGGCGCGAGCACCGGCCGCAGTCCCCAGCCGGTGAGCAGCTCCACACCCCGGGCCACCCGTTCCGGGCGGGTTGGTCCGGACGGCGACACCAGCATCACCGTGTCGCCGGGGCGCAGGGCGGGCGGGCGTACGACGTCGTCGGGCGTGATGTGGTCGGACACAGCGGCAGAGCCTACTGCGGTGGCCAGCCAAACTTCGCCGTTGCCGGACACCGCGCCGATCCCTCGCGCCGGCCGGGTCGGCCGGACCGGATAGCCTCGACGATGTGGCAACCGCGTTGGTGATCGAGAACGACCCGACCGACGACCCGCGCCGGCTGGGGGAGTGGCTGACCGAAGCCGGGCTGGAGCTGACGGTGGTCCGCCCGCACGCGGGCGAGGCCCTCCCCGCCGACCTGGACGGCTACGCCGCCCTGGTGGTGCTCGGCGGTGATCAGCAGGCCTACCCGCTGGTCGACGGGGTGCCGGCGGCCCCCTGGTTCCCGGCGGTGGAGAAGTTGCTCCGCAAGGCCGTGCGGCACCGGCTGCCGACCCTGGGCGTCTGCCTCGGCGCGCAGCTGCTCGCCACCGCACACGCCGGCACGGTCGTGCGCAGCCCGTCCGGGCCGGAGGTCGGGCCTGCCGTGGTCGGCCGGCGTGACGCGGCCGAGTCCGACCCGCTCTTCCGGTACGTTCCGCTGATCCCCGATGTGTTGCAGTGGCACGCCGACGAGATCACCGAGCTGCCCGCGGGTGCCACCCTGCTGGCCGCCTCCACCCGCTATCCGCACCAGGCGTTCCGCCTCGGCGACCGGGCCTGGGGGTTGCAGTTCCACATCGAGTGCGACACCGCGATGATCGCCGAATGGGCGACCGACTCGGCGCTGCTGGCCGAGCTGGGCTACGACCCGCAGCTGGTGATCTCCGCGTGTGAGGCGGTGATGGCCGACGTCGAGGAGGTCTGGCAGCCGTTCGCGGCGCGGTTCGCCGCGCTCGCCCTCGGCGAGCTGGACGAGGGGTCGCGACGCAGCCTGCCCCTGCTCGGGCACTGATGGGCCGGCCGACCAGCGCCACGGGCCGGCTCGCCCGCTACGGCTTCGGCGTCACCGACGACGACGCGGGTGCCCGCGCCGCCGACCTGCTCGGCCCGGACGGGCTCGACCTGTGGCGCGCGCAGACGCAGGAACCCACCGGGGAGCAGGCCCAGGAGTTGCTCACCGCGCTGTCCCGGGCCGCCGATCCGGATCTGGCGCTGCGTCAGCTGCACCGACTGGTCGAGGCGGAGCACCGCGCGACGGCTGGCCCGAACGGCACCGCCGGGCCGGGCGCGGCGGTGCGGCAGCGGGGCGCGGGGCCCGGCCGTGTCACGGCGACCCCCACCGGCCAGGGCGGCGCCAGCGGAAGCCCGGGTGCCGCCGGCGATGGCGGTGCGGCCGGAAGCGAGGGGGCCGCCGGCAACGGCGGCACCGCCGGACGTGCGGGTGCCGCCGGGAGCCAGGGCGCCGGGCCTGTCGGCGGCATCGGAGCGGGTTCGGCGCTGCTCGCCGCGCTGCACGACGATCCGGGTCTGCGTCGCCGGCTGCTCGCCGTGCTGGGTGCCTCCTCGGCGCTCGGTGACCACCTGGTGGCCAACCCGGACCAGTGGCCGGTGCTGCGTACCGAACCGGACGGCCTCGCACCGACCGCCGACGGCCGGCTCGACCTGTCCGGCGAGGGCAACCCCGTCGCGGTGCTGCGGCGGGCGTACCGGCTGGCGTTGCTGCGGGTCGCGGCGGCCGACCTGACCGGCGGGCGCGGCCTGGAACAGACCATGGCCGCGCTCTCGGCACTGGCCGACGCCACGCTGTCGGCCGCGTACCAGATCGCCGTGGCGGAGCTGCCCGAGGGCACCCGGGAACCGCGACTGGGCGTGGTCGCGATGGGCAAGTGCGGCGGCGGCGAGCTGAACTACGTCTCCGACGTCGATGTGATCTTCGTGGCGGCCGAGGACGACGACTTGGCCACCGGCACCACCGTGGCCACCCGACTGATCCACATCTGCGGGCTGGTCGCCTGGCCGGTCGACGCGGCCCTGCGCCCCGAAGGCAACCGGGGACCGCTGGTGCGGACCCTCGCGAGCCACCTGGCCTACTACCGGCGCTGGGCCCGGACCTGGGAGTTCCAGGCGCTGCTCAAGGCCCGCCCGGCCGCCGGTGACCTGGCGCTCGGCCAGGAGTGGATCGACGCGCTGGCACCGCTGCTCTGGCAGGCGGCCGAACGCCCCGAGGCGGTCGAGGACGTCCGGGCCATGCGGCGCAAGATCATCGACCACATTCCGCCGAAGGAACTGGAACGCGAGATCAAACGCGGCCCCGGCGGACTGCGCGACATCGAGTTCGCGGTGCAACTGCTGCAACTGGTGCACGGCCGGGGCGACGAGACGTTACGCGCGCCCGGCACCATCCCCGCCCTGCGCTCGCTGGTCACCGGCGGTTACGTCGGTCGGGCCGACGGCGAGGCCCTGCTGCGCGGCTACCGATTCCTGCGCAGCGTCGAGCACCGGCTGCAACTACAGGGCCTGCGGCGTACCCACACCGTGCCGACCGAGCCCGGTGCGTTGCGTTGGCTCGCCACCGCGCTCGGCTACACCGCCGGACCCGGGCGCAGCGCCGTCGAGGAGTTCCGCGCCGAGTGGGTCACCCACGCCTCGGAGGTACGCCGACTGCACGCCAAACTGCTCTACCGGCCGCTGCTGGAGTCGGTGGCCCGGGTACCGGCCGACGGGCTGCGGCTGACCCCGCAGGCGGCCCGCAACCGCCTGGAGATCCTCGGCTTCGCCGACCCGGCCGGGGCGCTGCGTCACCTCCAGGCCCTCACCGGCGGAGTGAGCCGTACCGCCGCCATCCAACGCACCCTGCTGCCGGTGCTGCTCAGCGAGTTCGCCGACGCCCCCGAGCCGGACCGGGGCCTGCTGAACTACCGGCAGGTCTCCGACTCCCTCGGCAGCACCCCCTGGTACCTGCGGCTGCTGCGCGACTCCGGGCCGGTGGCCCGCCGGCTGGCCCGGGTGCTCTCCTCCTCCCGGTACGTCGCGGATCTGCTGACCCGCGAGCCGGAGGCGCTGCGCCTGCTGGCCGAGGAGAGCGAGCTGAGCCCGCGTCCACGCGAGGTGCTCTTCGACGGTCTCACCGCCGCCGCGGCCCGGCACCGCGATCCGGTCGAGGCGACCCGGGCGGTGCGCGCGCTGCGCCGCCGCGAACTGCTCCGCCTCGCCTGTACCGACGTGCTCAGCCGGGCCGGTTCGCTGGCCCCGGCCCGTCCCGACGGCGGCCGGACCACGCCCGCCCTGTCCGACATCACGGCGGTCGGCACCGCGCTCTCCGACGTCACCGACGCGACCCTCGCCGCCGCGCTGCGGACCGCCCGGGTCGCCCAGCCGGCCATGCCGGGACTCACCTTCGCGGTGATCGGGATGGGTCGGCTCGGCGGGTACGAGTCGAACTACCTCTCCGACGCTGACGTGCTCTTCGTCTACGACCCGCCGGAGGGAGTCAGCGAGAGCGCGGCCAGTGCCGCCGCGCACGCCATCGCCGAGGAGCTACGGCGGCTGCTCGGCATGCCCGCGCCCGACCCGCCGCTCGGCGTCGACGCCGACCTGCGTCCCGAGGGCCGGCAGGGGCCGCTGGTCCGCAGTCTCGCCGCCTACCAGCAGTACTACGCCCGCTGGTCGCGGGTGTGGGAGGCGCAGGCGCTGCTGCGCGCCCGCTGCGTCTGCGGCGACGCCGAACTGGGTACCCGGTTCGAGCAGATGGTCGACCCGATCCGGTACCCGGCCGACGGGCTGACCCGGGAGCAGGTCATCGAGATCCGCCGGATCAAGGTGCGGGTGGAGACCGAGCGGCTGCCCCGTGGCGCCGACCCGGCCACCCACACCAAGCTCGGCCGGGGCGGCCTGGCCGACGTGGAGTGGGCGGTGCAGCTGCTCCAACTGCGCCACGCCGGTGCGTACCCGCAGCTGCGCGGCACGCGTACCCTCGACGCGCTCGCCGCCGCCCGGGAGGCGGGCCTGGTCGATCCGGCGGACGCCGAGGCGATGACGGCCGGCTGGACGCTCGCCGCGCAGGTCCGCAACGCGCTGATGCTGGTCCGGGGTCGCGCCGGCGACCAGCTGCCCCGGCACGGCGTGGAACTGGCCGGCGTTGTCCGGCTGCTCGGCCGCGACGACCCGGGCGAGTTCCTCGACGAGTACCTGCGCACCGGCCGCCGCTCCCGCGCCGCCGCCGAGCGCGTCCTGGAGATGTGACGCCGATGTCCGGGTGACCCGCCACCCGGGCCGGTCACCGATCGTGGTAGGACTGCTCGGTGCCGACCTCGACCCACGCTGCCGTCCCGGAAGGGGAGGCCGCCGAAGCTGCGCCGGGTGCCGGCGCGCCCAGGGCGGCGTACCCGGTCCTCGGCGCACTGGTGGTGTCGCTACTGCTGGCTGTGGCGTTTCTGCTGGCCCCGCCCATGGGCACCGACCTCTCCGCGCAGGTGGCCCGCGCGGGTTTCGCCGATCGCAACGGTCTCGCTCCGCTCGACTTCTCCTGGTACGGCGGGGTCAACCAGTTCGGTTACAGCCTCTACACCCAGATGCTCGGTGCGCTTGTCGGGGTGCGTCTGGTCGGTGCGGTGGCGGCGGTCGTCTCCGCCGTGGCACTGGCCTGGCTGCTGGTGCTGACCGGCGCCCGCCGTCCGCTGCTCGGCGGCCTGCTGGGTGCGATCGTCCTGGTGGGGAACCTGGCCAGTGGCCGGATCACCTTCGCCGTCGGCCTGATGTGGGCGCTGCTCGCGCTCTGCCTGGTGGCGCTGCCCCGGGGGGCGCGTTGGTGGCGGCTGGCGGCGGCCGGTGCGGCGGCGGTGCTCGCGACAGCCGCCAGCCCGGTGGCCGGCCTCTTCCTCGGCCTCGCCGGCGGTGCCCTGTTGGTCCTCGACGTCTGGCGGGACCGGCGACCCGGAACCGCCGCGCTGGTGCTGTGCCTCGCTCCGCTGGTGACGGTGGCGCCGATGGCGGCGCTCTTCGGCAACGGTGGCCGGCAGCCGTTCAGCGCCGAATCACTGCGGATCAACCTCGCCCTGGCCGTGGTGGTGCTCGCGCTCGTACCGGTCCGGGCACTGCGGGTCGGTGCCGCGCTCACCGCGCTGCTCCTGGTCGCGGCCTACCACCTGCCCAGCCCGATCGGCTCGAACGCGCTGCGCCTGCCGATGCTTTTCGCCCTGCCGATCGTCGCGGCGTACGTCGGACTGGGTCGGCGCTGGTTGGCCGCGCTGCTCGTCGCGCTGTTCTGGTGGCAGTCCCCGGTGATGACCAACGACATCGCCCGCCGTGGGCCGGCACCGGCGTACGCCGCCTTCCATGAGCCGTTGCTGGACGACCTGGAGCGGCGGGCACCGGTGG
Organism: Micromonospora sp. C51; assembly: GCF_018070435.1. Taxonomy (NCBI): domain Bacteria; kingdom Bacillati; phylum Actinomycetota; class Actinomycetes; order Micromonosporales; family Micromonosporaceae; genus Micromonospora; species Micromonospora sp. C51. The sequence goes on from NZ_JAGPXQ010000038.1 coordinate 43,671, forward strand.
GCCGGATCGAAGTGGTGCCGCTGCGGGACCACTGGGAGAGCGCCTTCGTGGCCGCCGCCGTACCACTGGCCCGGGGTTGGGAGCGCCAGGCCGACGTGGGACGTAATCCGCTCTTCTACGACGGCAGTCTCGATGCCGGCCGGTACGGCGAATGGCTGCGCCGCAACGCCGTCAGCTACGTCGCCGTCGCGCCGGACGCGGCCCTCGACCGGTACGGCCAGGACGAGGCAACGCTCGTGCTGGCCGGCCAGCCGTACCTGCGGGAGGTCGGCCGCCCCGGGCAGTGGCGGCTGTACCAGGTGCTCGATCCGGCACCACTCGTCTCCGCTCCGGCTCGGCTCGTCACCTCCGACGGCGCGGGGGTGCGATTCACCGTCGACGCCCCCGCCGATGTGCTCGTCCGGGTCCGTTGGTCCCGTTGGCTGTCGCTGTCCGCGGGCGACGGGTGCCTGAGCGCCGACCCGGACGAATGGGTCGTCGTACGGGCCCGAACCGCGGGAACCTTCGAGGTCACGAGCAGCCTGCGGCCCTCCGGCCACTGCCCGCCGGGCTGACGGTGGGCACTCGACGGTGTGCGGTGAGCGGCCGCCGGCGCGTCGTGCCGGTGGGCGCGGGCGGCGGCCGGGCAGGGGCGGCGCGGGTCCGCCGCGCGATGCCCACCTCCGGACCGGGCGCACGGTACTGGCAGCATGTCGGACGTGCCCCATCACCTCGTGCGCTGGACCGGACTGGCTGGATCGATCATGCTCGCCGTGGCGGCGTTCCTCGGCGGTGCGCTGCCCGACGGTGATCTGCGACCCAACCCGGTCAAGATCTGGCTGGGCCCGAACGGGCCACTGATCATCGGGCTGTGGTTGTTCGGCACCGCAGCCATGGCGGTGGCCTGGTGGACGCTGCGGGACCGGGTGCCGTCGGCGCGATGGGCTCTGGTCACCGCCGGGCTGTGGGCGCTGCCGTTCCTGTTCACTCCGCCGCTGGGCAGCCGGGACGCCTACGCGTACGCGTGCCAGGGGGCAAGCTACGCCAACGGCATCAGCCCCTACGAGTACGGCGTATCGACGCTGCCCTGCCCGTGGCTGGACACCATGTCGTACATCTGGCGGGACACCCCGGCACCGTACGGTCCTTTGTTCGTGGTGCTCTCCGGCGCGGTGGTCGCCGCGACCGGTTCCCTGATCGGCAGCATCGCGCTGTTCCGGGCGCTCGCGGTGGCCGGCGTGGTGCTGACGGCGGCCTGCCTGCCGGTGCTGGCCCGTCGGTGCGGCGTGCCGGTCGGCCGGGCCCTCTGGCTCGCCCTGGCCAGCCCGCTGGTCGGGGTGCACCTGATCTCCGGCGTACACAACGATGCGCTGATGGTCGGGCTGATGGTGGCCGGGCTGGCCGTGGTGGTCAGTCGCCCCGGGCGGCCCTGGCCGCTGCTGGCCGGCGGCGTCGTCCTCGGCCTGGCCGCCGGCATCAAGGTGACCGCGCTGGTGGTGGTGCCGTTCGCGGCGCTCGCCGCGATCACCGGCGGCTTCTCGCTGCGCGCGCTGCTGCGCCACGGTACGCCGGTGGTCGGCGGCGCCGTGGCCACGCTGTTCGGCGTGACCCTCGCCGCCGGGCTGGACCTCGGTTGGATCACCGGGCTGTCCCACGGCAACGAGGTGGTCGCCTGGACCTCGCCGTCGACCGCCGTCGGGCAGACCGTCGGTTACCTGGTGCTGCCGTTCGGCCTGCACATCGACGCGTTGCCGGTGACCCGGGGCATCGCGGTACTGGTGCTGGCGGCGTTGCTGGTGTGGCTGTGGTTCCGGGCCCGTCACCGGGAGCCACTCTGGCACGCCGCGCTGGCGTTGACCGCGACGGTGGCGCTCGCCCCGCTGTTCCACCCCTGGTACTGGTTCTGGCCGCTGGCGCTGCTCGCCGCCACCGCGCAGCGCACCTGGTGGTTCAGCGCGGTGACCGGGTACGCCGCGTTCCTCGTGCTGGCTGACGGCACCGGCCTGCCCCGCTACACCAAGACGGTCGGTGCGCCGCTGATGACGCTGTTCGTGATCGTGGTGGCGGTCCGGTTGGTACGGTCGGCGAAGGAGGCCCGGGCGGCGGCCGGTCAACCAGTGACTGCCGACTAGGGCGTGTTTCCTGGAGGCACCCCCTGGGCCAGTTCCGGCGAGGCGTCCCTGGACCCCGCACCTGAGGAGAGGTACCGCCGGTGACCGATCCCGGCGCCCATCCCGAGCCCCGCTCCACGTCCGGCGACCGTAGTGCTCCGGATCTCCGGCGCGATCCAGGTCTCCGGCGCGATCGGGGACTGGGGCGGGATCCCGATGCCCGGGCGGTGGGCACGCGGGACCGGGTCGCCCGGTACACCGGACTGGCGGGGGCGCTGCTGCTGGCGGTCGCCGGGTACCTCGGCGGCGCGCTGCCCGATGCCACCACCGCCCCCGACGGTGGACCGCTGACCGTCACGTTGTGGCTGCTCGGCACGATCGCCATGGTGGGCGCCTGGTGGGCACTGCGCGACGGTGCGCCGTCGACCAGGTGGGCGTACGTCACCGCTGGGTGGTGGACACTGCCGCTGCTGGTCACCGCCCCGCTGGGCAGCCGGGACGTCTATTCGTACGCCTGTCAGGGCTGGATCTACGCCGACGGTGGTGATCCGTACGCCATCGGGGTGGCTGCGGCCGGTTGCCCCTGGGTCGAGGCGGTCGCGCCGGTCTGGCGGGACACCCCGGCCCCGTACGGGCCGTTCTTCGTGCTGCTCGCCGCGCTGGCCGTGCTGCTCGGCGGTGGGTTGGTCGGCACGGTGCTGCTGCTGCGGATGCTGGCGCTCGCGGGCGTGCTGGCGGCAGCGGCCTGCCTGCCCGGCCTGGCCCGGGCAGCCGGCGTGCCACCTCGGCGGGCGACCTGGCTGCTGCTGGCCTGCCCACTGGTCGGCGTGCACCTGGTGGCCGGGGCGCACAACGACGCGGTGATGCTCGGCCTGCTCCTGCCCGCCCTACTGATGCTGGTCCGCCGTCCGGGCCGGCTCGGATCGCTGCGCCAGGTCGGAGTGCTGCTGGTCGCCGGGGTGCTGCTCGGACTGGCGGTGTCGGTGAAGGCGACCGCCGTGGTGGTGCTGCCGTTCGCGGCGCTGGCCACCGTGCGGGGCCGGCCCGTCGTGCGGACGCTGCTGCGCGACGGTGGCCTGCTGGCCGTCGGGGCGGTCAGCGGGCTGCTGGTCCTCTCGCGGCTGACCGGTCTCGGGCTCGGCTGGCTCGGTGGGCTGGGCCGCAGCGGTGACACCGTGCAGTGGACCTCGCCGCCGACCGCCATCGGCATGCTCGTCGACTACGTCGGCGAACTCTTCGGCCGTCACCCCGACGCGGTCCCCGTGACCCGCATCGTCGGCATACTCCTCCTGACCGCCCTGCTCCCCATCCTCTGGCACCGCACCCTCGCCACCCTCCACCCCCCACCCCCACGCCACGCGGGCTTCAGGCGGTTGATCATGAAGTTACTGCCCTGGGTAAGCGTTTACCGAGGCGACAAGTTCATGATCAACCCGGCTGGGGCTGGGAGTGGGGGTGGGGGCGGGAGTGGGGTGGGGGTGGTGTTGGGGGGTGCGGGGGTGGGGTTGGTGGCCACTGTGGTGCTCGCGCCGGTGTTTCATCCCTGGTACGCCACCTGGCCGCTGGCGGTGCTCGCGGTGGTGGCGACCCGGACCGCCTGGTTCGTGGCGCCGTGTGCGCTGGCCTCGTTCCTCGCCCTGCCGGACGGTACCAACGTGGCCCGGCTGACCAAGGCCCCGGGCGCGATCGTGATGACCGCCCTGGTTCTCGCCGCGTTCCTCTGGTCGCTGTCCCGCCGCCGACCCTGGCGATCAACCCCATCCTGATCGGCGGCGCTGCCCGCTGCCAGGCCCTCCACCGAGTCGCAGCTGATCCGCCCGTCTGCCCGCTCCTGCGGCGCGCGGGTTGCGCGGCCGAAAGCGTGGCAGCACAGCTGCTCGACCCGCCGGTATGAAAGCACCTGCACTGCCACAGTTCGCCCGGGCCTTCGTGCCCCGGTTCAGCGGGGCCCGGTCAGCGGCGGGCGCCACACGTGGGGCAGGGCTCGCTGGGGCTGTCGCCGCCGATGCGACGGCGCAGGGCGACGGCGGCCGGCAGCACGGCCGGCCCGAGCAACCCGACGGTGAGAGCGGCACCGACAAGCGTCGGGTAGGTCGGGCGCGGTGCGCCGCCGAGGCCGTCCACCGCCCCGGCCAGGATGTGCACGCTGAGCAGGCCGATCGGGGTGAGCAGGACGACCACCGCCCAGCCACCCCGCCAGTCCCGACGCATGGCCAACCCGACGGCGAGCAACAGTGCGACCACCAGCAACACCGCACCGGCAGCCGGCAGCAACTGCTCGGACGTCCACCGGTACGAGCCCCAGTAGTTGCTGTGCCCGACGACGTAGGCGGCCATGCCACCACCGGCGACCGCTGCGATCGGCAGCGCCCGGGCGGCCAGCGGTAGGTGACTGTCGACGGCGAGCGCCAGCACACCGAGGGCGACCTGTGGCACCAGCACCAGCAGCGGCGGCCGAGGCAGCCCCAGGATCGGGCTCGCCAGGAGAACCGCCGCGCTGGCCAGCACCGCCACCGCGATGGCCACCCGGGTCGGTCGACCCGGTGCCGCGAGGGCGAGGAACGTCGCCACCAGCCACGCCAGCCACGCCACGATGCCGGTCGACGTGAACGGGCCGAACACCGGCACGCCCGCATCGGCGGGTGGCGGGCTCTGCTCGACGACTGCCCAGAAACCGGCCAGGAAGGCGGCGGTGGTCAGCGCGAGCAGCGCCGCGAGGCGTACCCCGGGAATCAGGTCGGTGGCGCCGGCGGCCCGCAGCCGCTGGCGGAGGCCGCCGCGCACGAGGTCGGCGGCGTCCGCGGGGGAGGGCCAGCGCCGTCGTGGGTCTGCCAGGTCGAGGTACGTCCCGACGATCTCGTCGCCGCGGTCGTGGCGGTAGTCCGTCGGGTACGCCCGCAGCAGGTGCCGGTATCGGCGCTCCAATGTGCTCATGCCGGCCCTCCGCTTCGGTGCGTGCCCAGCGCACCGCGTTGATGATTCGCTCGCTGACGCTCGCTCATGCCAGACCTCCGGCGGTACGCGGGGCGAGCGGACGCGTCGCCCGGGCGCGCAGTCGGGCGGTGGCGGCCTCGACGTTGCGGCGCAGCCGTTCGGTCTCGGCGGCGAGGGTGGCGTCACCGGTGGGGGAGAGGCGGTAGTAGCGGCGTAACCGTCCGTCGACGGTTTCCTCCCGGTCGAGTTCGACCAGGCCGGCGTCGGTGAGCCGGTCCAGCGCGCCGTAGAGGGTGCCGGGGCGCAGCGACAGTCGCCCGTCGGAGAGGGCCGCGACCTCGCCGATGATCGCGTAGCCGTGCATCGGCTCGCGGGCGAGCGCGGTCAGGATGAGGAAGGTGGGTTCGCGTAGTGGAGTGTCCACCGCCTCAATATATCGGACGCGAAGGTATTGGGTTGGCTGAAATGCCGCGGGCCGGCTCCGCGTGGTGCGGAGCCGGCCCGAAGGGCGCTGAGTGGAATCAGCAGTCGAAGTACATCGCGAACTCGTGCGGGGTCGGGCGCAGCCGCACCGGGTCGACCTCGTTGGCCCGCTTCCAGTCGATCCAGGTGGAGATCAGGTCGGGGGTGAAGACGCCACCGTCGAGCAGGTAGTCGTGGTCGGCCTCAAGCGAGTCCAGCACGGCCGGCAGCGAGCCCGGCACCTGCTTGACGTCGCCCCACTCCTCCGGCGGGAGGTCGTAGAGGTCCTTGTCGATCGGCGCCGGCGGCTCGATCTTGCTCTTGATGCCGTCCAGGCCGGCCATCAGCATCGCCGAGAAGGCGAGGTAGACGTTGGCCGACGGGTCCGGCACCCGGAACTCGACCCGCTTGGCCTTCGGGTTGCTGCCGGTGACCGGGATGCGGGTGCAGGCGGAGCGGTTGCGCTGCGAGTAGACCAGGTTGACCGGCGCCTCGAAGCCCGGAACCAGACGGCGGTACGAGTTGACCGTCGGGTTGGTGAAGGCCAGCAGCGACGGCGCGTGGTGCAGCAGACCGCCGATGTACCAGCGGGCCGTGTCGGACAGGCCGGCGTAACCGGTCTCGTCGTAGAACAGTGGCTCGCCGCCCAGCCATAGGCTCTGGTGGGTGTGCATGCCGGAGCCGTTGTCGCCGAAGAGCGGCTTCGGCATGAAGGTGGCGGTCTTGCCGGCAGCCCAGGCGGTGTTCTTCACGATGTACTTGAAGAGCTGGAGCTGGTCACCGGCGTGCAGCAGGGTGGAGAACTTGTAGTTGATCTCCGCCTGGCCGGCGGTGCCGACCTCGTGGTGCGAGCGCTCCACGGTGAAACCGGTGTCGATCAGTCGGCGGACGATCTGGTCGCGCAGGTCGGCGTAGTGGTCGACCGGCGGCACCGGGAAGTAACCACCCTTGTACGCGGTCTTGTAGCCGCGGTTGCCGCCCTCCTCCTCACGGCCGGTGTTCCAGGCCCCCTCGATCGAGTCGATGTAGTAGAACGCCTGGTGCGCGGAGGTCTCGTGGCGGATGGAGTCGAAGATGTAGAACTCCGCCTCCGGACCGAAGTAGGCGGTGTCGGCGATGCCGCTGGCGGCCAGGAAGGCCTCGGCCTTCTTCGCCACGTTACGCGGGTCACGCGAGTACGCCTCGCGGGTGAACGGGTCGTGGATGAAGAAGTTCAGCGCGAGGGTCTTCTGCGCGCGGAACGGGTCGATGAAGGCGGTGGCGACGTCCGGGAGCAGGAGCATGTCCGACTCGTGGATCGCCTGGAAGCCGCGGATCGACGACCCGTCGAAAGCGAGACCGTTGGTGAAGAAGTCGTCGTCGACGGACTCCACCGGCAGGTTGAAGTGCTGCATGACGCCGGGCAGGTCACAGAAACGAACGTCGACGAACTTCACGTCCTCGTTCTTGAGGTAACGCAGGAGTTCCTCGGGATTGGCGAACACTCGTCCTCCTGGCACGTCCACGGATAGCTAGGCTCCTGGCGACGCTATGGCCGTGCGGTTGCCCGGCCATGTCTCCAGTGTTTCCGCCGTGTTACGTCCCTCGCGTTGGGTCACCCCGGGCGCCTGACCCGGACACCTCAACCCGAGGAACGGGTCCGGCTGTGCCAGTGTAGTGAAGCTTGATGAGATTGGTCCTTTTTGGCGCTCCGCGTCGGCGCGCCCGGCACCGGTCCGGCTCCCGCCCGGCACCGGTCCGGCTCCCGCCCGGCATCGGCCCCGGTTCCGCCCGGCGCCGGGCCTGCACCAGGGCTGCCTGCCGCGCTGACTAGGCTCATGCGGGTGACCACGCAGCCGAGCCCCTCGCCACCCCCCGCCGCGGATCCCGACTTCGTCCCGGCCGACCTGGGCCGCCGGTTCGGGGCTCTGGTCATCGACTGGATTCTCTGCCTGCTCGCGTCGGGCCTGTTCGCCAGCCCCACCCGGGACGCCTGGGCGCCCGTGCTGGTGCTGATCCTGCTGTACGGCGTGTTCCTGGGCCTGTTCGCCCAGACCCCCGGCATGTACCTGACCCGGATCCGGTGCGTCGACTGGACCGACGGCGGCCGGATCGGCCTGCTCCGGGCACTGCTGCGGGGTGTGCTGCTGGCCCTGGTCGTCCCGGCCCTGCTGATGGACCAGCACCGGCGCGGCCTGCACGACCGCCTCAGCGGCTCGGTCGTCACCCCGGTACCGCGCTGACCGGCCCTCCTGGGCGAGCCCAGGGGCCCGAGCCCGTGCGCTGACCGGCCCCTCCGTGCTGGGCTCAGCGGCCGCGCATCTGGCGGGACGCGCCGCCCGGCGGGCGGAGGTTCTTGGGGATGGCGCCCTTGGGCATCTGGGGACGGGAGGTGAGCGCCTTGAGGCGCTTGTCCAGGGAGTTGACGTCCTTGCCGGTGAGGTTGCGGGGCAGCCGCATCAGCGTCATCCGCAGCTTGCGGATCGGCAGCTCGCCCTCGTCCTGCCCGATGACGTAGTCGTACAGCGGGGCGCTGCCGATCACCTTGGCCAGCCGACGCTTCTCCTGGCCCAGCAGGCCCCGGACCCGTTGCGGGTTGCCCTCCGCCAGCAGGATCACGCCGGGCCGCCCGATGACCAGGTGCACCATGTCCATCTGGGTGGTCGAGCTGACCGCCGGGGAGACCCGCCAGTCACCGCGCATGTTCTCCATGATCTGCGCGGCGGCGCCCGGTTGCCCCTCGGCCGCGTTCATCATCGCCCGGTTCGACCGGAGGTTGAGCACGATCAGGAGGCAGAGCAGGGCGAACAGGATGCCCAGCGGCAGCCAGAGCCAGCCCCAGAGCGCGACCGCGACCACGGTCAGCGCAAGCGGGATCAGCACCGCACCGGTGGCCAAGGGGGCGAACCACTTGTCCTGCTTGGCGGTGAACCGGAACACCAACCCGATCTGCTTCAGCCGCTGGCCGAACGAGACCTTCTCCTGGGGCTTTGCCATGCCGTCGAGTCTAGTGGTCGCCCGCCGCGCCGTTGATCGGCGGCCGGCTGAGTACCTTACGAGCCCAGCGACCCGCCGTAAGGAGGGCGAGTGGGCACAGATCAGGCGCGATGCCCATGCCCCGGCGGCACCTTCGCGAGCAGAGTCAGAGTCACCAGTTGACGACGATCGCAAGGAGCGCGCCATGTTCGGTCACGACGCCAACCTCATGCTCACCCTCTACCGTTCGCACGCCGCGGAGCTGCGGGCCGAGGCCGCCCAGGCCCGGCTGGCCCGGTCGCTGCCGCACCGCTCGGCCCGCGGCTGGCTGCACCGTCGGCACCATCGGACGCGTACCGACGAGGCACGCCACTGAGCGCCGACTTGGGGGCAGATGACCGAGGACCGGAGGCGGGGGAGGACGGCGGCCGATGGGTGACGGCGGGCGTGGCATGCTCGGTGCCGTGAGCGTCCGCCCCACCAGCACCGTCCTCGTCGGCCGTCAGCGGGAGATGGCGCGACTACGTGCGGCAGCTGGCCGCGCTCGCGCCGGGGAGCCGGTCACCGTTCTGGTCGGTGGCGAGGCCGGGGTCGGCAAGACCCGCCTGCTGGAGGAGTTCGGCCGCTCCGTCAGCGACGACGCCCGCCTGCTGGTCGGGCAGTGCCTGGAACTCGGCGAGGCCGGCCTGCCGTTCGCTCCGTTCGCCGCGGTGCTGCGGTCGGTGCTGCGCCGCGACGGCCCCGGTGTCCTCGACGGGTACGACGCCGAGTTCGCCCGCCTGCTGCCGGAGCTGGTCCGGCCGGCCGGTACCGCCGCGCCCGCCGCCGGACCGCCCTCGGACGCCCCCCGGGGTTACCTCTTCGAACTGGTCGCCCAACTGTTCGGCCGGCTCGCCGCCGCCCAGCCGCTGATCCTGGTGATCGAGGATCTGCACTGGGCCGACCGGTCCACCCGCGACCTCATCGCTTTCCTGGTGCGAGCGGCCCGCACCGGGCGGCTGCTGCTGGTCTGCACCTACCGGACCGACGAACTGCACCGGGGGCATCCGCTGCGGCCCTTCCTGGCCGAGCTGGACCGGGCCCGGGGTGTCGAGCGGATCGAGCTGTCCCGGCTGGAGCGGGACGGCACCGGGGCGGTCCTCGCCGGGCTGCTCGGTGCCGAGCCGGCCGCCCGGGCGGTCGATGACATCCACGACCGTACGCAGGGCAACCCCCTGTTCATCGAGGAGCTCGCCGCCGCTGGCAGCCCGATCGGCTGCGCCGCGCTGCCGGAGACGCTGCGTGATCTGCTGCTGGCCCGGGTGGACCGGCTGCCCGAGCCAGCCCAGCGGGTGCTGCGGATCGCCGCCGCCGGCGGCAACCGCCTGGCACATCAACTGCTCGCCGAGGTCGCTGGCCTGCCCGAGGCGGAGCTGGACGACGCCCTGCGGGCCGCCGTCGCCGCCCAACTGCTGGTCGCCGACCCGGACGGCGACTACGAATTCCGCCACGCGCTGGTCCGCGAGGCGGTCCACGACGAGTTGCTGCCCGGCGAACACGCCCGGCTGCACGCCCGATTCGCCGCCGCCATCGAGGCACACCCGCACCTGGTCGCCGCCGGCCGGGCGCCGGCCGAGATCGCCCACCACTGGTACGCCGCCCACGACCATCCCCGAGCCCTGGTGACCGCCCGGGTGGCCGCCTGCGCCGCCGCCGACCGGTACGCGTACGCGGAGCAGACCCGGCTGTTGGAACGGGTGCTGGAACTCTGGGAAGTGGTGCCCGACGCCGCCGACCGGCTCGGCATGGACCACCTCGCCCTGCTAGAGGAGACGCTCGGCGCGGCGACCACCGCCGGTGACTACCAGCGGGCGTTGACCCTGACCCGGGCTGCGCTGGCCGAGGTGGACACCGGTGAGCAGCCGCTGCGCGCGGCGCGGCTGCTGGATCGGCGCGGCCGGATGCTGGCCATGCTGGGCAAGAGCGACGGCGCGACCGAGCTGCGGGAGGCGTACCGGCTGGTGTCCGGGGTGTCGGACGGGCCCGACCGCCTTCGGCTGCTCGCCGACCTCGCCGATCACCTGGCCCGCATCGACCATGCCGACGCGGCCCGGATCGCCGCGGAGGTGGTGACCGCGGCGCAGGCGGCCGACACCGACGCAGCCCTGCTGCTGGTGCAACTGGCGGTGCTGAAACGACGGGAGGGCGCGGCCGATCTCGGGCTGGCCGAGCTGCGCCGTTGCGAGGCGCTGGCGCGTGCCGCCGGGGAGACCCCGGCGCTGGTCAGCGCGCTGGTACACATCTCCGACGTGCTGTTCGAGCTGGGCCGGTACGACGAGTCGGCGCAGGCCGCCACAGACGGGGTGAGCGAGGCACGTCGGGTCGGCATCAGCCGCTCCACCGGGGCGTACCTGCTCTCGAACCGGGCGGAGGCGCTGCTGGCGCTGGGCCGTTGGACGGAGGCCGACCAGGTCTGCGCCGAGGCGGCCCGGCTCGACCCGCCGGGCGTCTCCGGCCTGCACTGGCTGCAACTGCGGGCCGCGCTGCGGCTGGCGCAGGGCCATCCCCGCGCCGACGAAACCGTCGCCCGGGCGCTGAGCTTCCTCACCAAGCCGTACCTGCATCCGCACAACCGGCTTCCGTTGTACCTGCTGCGGCTGGAGACGGCGCTGGCGGCCGACGACCGGGTCGAAGCGCTGCGGGCGGCGCAGGCGTGCCTGACCGACCCGGCGATCGTCGACTATCCCCGTTACAGCTGGCCGGTGCTGGCCGCCGCGGCCCGGGCCGCCCGACACGTCGGTGACGAGGCGGTGGCGGGCGAGGTGGCCGCGCTGGCCGGCGGCGTCGCGGCCCGGTTTCCCGCCGAGCAGGCGTACGCCGCCGAGGTGGTCGCCTGCGGAGCGTCCGGTGCCGAGACGCTCGCCGCCTGGCGGACGGCGGTCGCGGCCTGGCGGACCGCCGGTCAGCCCGGGGAGCTGGCGCGGGTGCTGCTGGGCTACGCCGAGGTGGCGGCGGGTGCGGGGAAGCGCGACGAGGTCGGCGCGGCGGTGAGTGAGGCGGCGGGGCTGGCCGACGGGCTCGGCGCGGTCCGGCTCGCCGAACGCGCGGCCACCCTGGCGCGCCGCGTGGGCCTGCGTGGTGCCGGCAACGGTCGACCGGGCGCGGATCTGCTGACCGAGCGGGAGCGTGAGGTGTTACGCCTGGTCGCTGCCGGACACAGCAACAGCCGTATCGCCGAGCAGTTGTTCATCTCGCCCAAGACGGCAAGCGTGCACGTCTCCCGGATCATCGCGAAACTCGACGTGACCAACCGCGTCGAGGCTGCCGCCCTCGCCCACCGCCTCAACCTGCTCACCGACCGCTGACGCCCCAAATTGCGCCGATCATGCAGTCGTGGTCGTGGACATATGCCCTTTATGCCGCAGAACAACGACCACAACTGCATGATCGCCGGGGCCGGGGCCGGGGCCGGGGCCGGGGCCGGGTGGGTCAGTGGGTGGCTAGGGTTGCGGGTTCGCGGGCGGCGAGGGCCTGCTGGTAGAGGCGGCCGGCGCGGTAGGAGGAGCGGACCAGGGGGCCGCTCATCACGCCCGCGAAGCCGATCTCCTCGGCCTCCTCGCGCAGCTCGACGAACTCCTCCGGCTTGACCCACCGCTCCACCGGGTGGTGCCGGGGAGAGGGGCGCAGGTACTGGGTGATGGTGATCAGCTCACAGCCGGCGGCGTGCAGGTCGCGCAGGGCCTGGGAGATCTCGGAACGCTCCTCGCCCATGCCCAGGATCAGGTTGCTCTTGGTGACCAGGCCGTCGGCGCGGGCCTGTCGGATGACGTCCAGGGACCGCTCGTAGCGGAAGGCCGGCCGGATCCGCTTGAAGATCCGGGGAACCGTCTCCACGTTGTGCGCGAGCACCTCCGGTTGGGCACCGAAGACCTCGGCGAGCTGCTCGGGTACCGCGTTGAAGTCGGGGATCAGCAGCTCGACACCGCAGCCGGGCTGCAAGGCGTGGATCTGCCGCACGGTCTCGGCGTACAACCAGGCACCGCCGTCGGGCAGGTCGTCACGGGCGACGCCGGTGATGGTGGCGTACCGCAGCCCCATCGACACCACCGACTCGGCGACGCGACGCGGCTCGTCGGCGTCGAACTCGGCGGGCTTGCCGGTGTCGATCTGGCAGAAGTCGCAGCGGCGGGTGCACTGGTCACCGCCGATGAGGAAGGTGGCCTCGCGGTCCTCCCAACATTCGTAGATGTTGGGGCAGCCGGCCTCCTGGCACACCGTGTGCAGCCCTTCGCGGGCGACCAGCCCACGCAGCTGGGTGTACTCGGGGCCCATCTTGGCCTTGACCTTGATCCACGGTGGTTTGCGCTCGATCGGCGTCTCGGCGTTGCGTGCCTCGATCCGCAGCAGTCGCCGCCCCTCCGGGGCGGGCGTCGCGGTACTCGCGGCCTGGCCGGTCGTCGGCGCGGAGTGCTCGATCGTCACAAAACGAGCCTACGCCGGACGGCGGCGGTCGATGAACGGCGGGCGACGGCCGTCACCCCGGAAATCCTGTGACGCCGGACACCGGAGCCACAAAAAACACGTAACAGGACGACCCAACCGGGTGTTAGCGTGCGCGACGAGTAGCGACGACGGAGCCGAGTAGCGCACCGATCCGCCAGTTGAAGAGAGCCGCCGGTTGCTGCGAGGCGGTCTGGCACCGGTCCGTGAAGACCCTCCCGAGCTGCGGGAAGAACGGCGTACGGTGACGACCCGGGTTGAGTGGGGCCGCGCCGGCATCCCGCGCCCAGTAGACCCCGCCCGGCTGGCCCCGGTGAAAAGGCGACGAACGAGGCTCCCGTCCCCACGGGAGCGAAGGTGTGGTGGCACCGCGAGGTTCCCGCTCGCCCACACCTCCCGGGGCTGAGGCGATGCCTGGCCACCCGAGGTGTCCAGGGCGTTGCGATCGACCGAGGAGAGCCACTGTGCAACGCATCCTGTCCGACCAGCTCACGCCGTATGCCGGGGGTACCGTCCGGATCGCCGGCTGGATTCACCGCCGCCGCCTGCTCAAGTCGGTGGCCTTCCTGATCGTCCGGGACGCCGCCGGCCTCGCCCAGGTGGTCGTCACCGACCCCGCGGTGCGCGCCGAGGTCGAGGCGCTGCCGGAGGAGACCGTCGTCGAGGTGGTGGCCACCGTGGTCACCAACGCGGCGGCACCCGGTGGGTTGGAGCTGCGCAACCCGACGGTACGGCCGCTCGGCCCGCCCGCCGTTCCGCCCCCCTTCGACCTCTACCGACCCGAACTCGCCGCCACCCTGCCGACGCAGCTTGACCACGCCCCGGTCGCCCTGCGCCACCCGACCCGATCGGCCGCCTTGCGGATCTCGGCGGCGGCGGTGGCCGGTTTCCGGGCCGCGCTGGACGCCCGCCGCTTCGTGGAGATCCACACCCCGAAGGTGGTCGCCTCCTCCACCGAGAGCGGGGCGAACGTCTTCGCCCTGGACTGGTTCGGTCGGCCCGCGTACCTGGCCCAGTCGCCGCAGTTCTACAAGCAGCTCATGGTCGGGGTCTTCGAGCGGGTCTACGAGGTCGGGCCGGTTTTCCGCGCCGAGCCGCACGACACCGTGCGGCACCTGGCGCAGTACACCTCGCTCGATGTGGAACTGGGCTTCGTCACCGACCACCGGGACGTGATGGTGGTGCTGCGGGACACCCTCGCCGCGATGCTCGCCGCGGTCGGCGAGCGGGCCGCGGGTGCGCTGGCCACCCTCGGCGTCACACCCCCGCCGGTGCCGGCGCAGATCCCGGCGGTGCACTTCACCGACGCGCTGCGGATCGCCGGCGCGCCCGCCGACGAACCGGATCTGGCACCGGCGCACGAGCGCGCACTGGGGGAGTGGGCCCGGCGCGAGCACGGCTCGGAGTTCCTCTTCGTCACCGGGTATCCGATGGCGAAGCGGCCCTTCTACACCCATCCGGACCCGGCGCGGCCGGGCTACTCCAACGGTTTCGACCTGCTGTTCCGGGGCCTGGAACTGGTCACCGGTGGCCAGCGGCTGCACCGGCACGCCGACTATCTGGCCGCGCTCGCCGACCGGGGTGAACCGGTGGAGCCGTACGCCGGCTACGTCGACGCGTTCCGCCACGGCATGCCCCCGCACGGTGGCTTCGCCATCGGCCTGGAACGCCTGGTCGCCCGCCTCGCCGGCGTCTCCAACATCCGCGAGGTGACCGCCTTCCCCCGCGACCTCCACCGCCTGACCCCCTAACAGCCCCCCGC
>NZ_JAGPXQ010000039.1:0-57043 GCF_018070435.1 Micromonospora sp. C51
TACGCCGCACCATCCAACGCGACATCGAGGACAACCTGTCCGAACGGATCCTGTTCAACGAACTCACCCCAGGACAGATCGTCGTGGTCGACTGCGAAGGCGACCCCAACGACATCGACAAGTCCAAACTCGTCTTCCGCGGTTCCGGTCAACCGACGACTGGCACCCTCCCGGACGTGGGGACGGTGCCCGCATGACCGGCGTACGCGAGCGGACATCCACCGCTGCCCCGACCGGCCGCAGCCAGCTTCGGTTCCTGCGGCCAGCCGGCGGACTGCCTGACGAGGGGGAGCCCGGCAGGGTCGGGACCGGGCAGGTGCTCCGGCTCATCACCCGACAGATGTTCGCCGTCCCCGTGACCGACGACCCGGTTGGCCGGCCGGTGCCCGACGTCGCGCGGGAGGTGCCCACCGTCGACAACGGTGGAATCAGCGCGGACGGCCGTACCTGGCGTATTCGAGTGCGCTCGGGCGTGTACTGGGATGCGCAGCGTGCCCGGGAGGTAGGCGCCACCGACGCCGTGCGGGGCCTCAAGCGCACGGCCCATCCGCTGGCCCGGCCGATGCGGCCGTACTTCGGCGCGCTGATCGAAGGGCTGGCCGACTACTACCGACGATACGACGAGGAGTTCGGGCACTGGGCGGCGCACGCCCCCGCGCTCGCCCAGTTCTCCCACCTCACCCGGGTTCCGGGGCTACGGGTCGAGGGCGACACCGTCGTGTTGCGGCTCACCGAGCCGGCCAGCGACCTGATCGACCTGCTGGCCACCGGGTACGCCGCCCTGGCCCCACGTGAGTACGACTACTACGTGCCGGACAGCCCCGAGTTGTACCGCTGCAACCCGGCCTGCGGGCCGTACCGGATCGCCCGGCAGCTGACCCCCGGTGGTGACTTCGTCCTGGAGCCCAACCCCCGGTGGGACCCGGCCACCGACCCGATCCGCCGGCGGACCGCGTCCCGCATCGACGTCGTGGCCTCCCCGGGAGACCAGCCGCTGGACGACGCTACCGACTTCGGGGTTCGCTCCTGGGACCTGCCGGCGTCGCCAGCCCGCTTCGGCGGCACCGGTTGCAGCTACTACCTGTCCGCGACGCCCGGCGGGGCGGCGTGGTCACTCGCTGCCCGCCGCGCGCTGACCTGGGCGGTCGACCGGGCTGCCCTCGCGGAGGCGGCACGCGCTGCCGGTGCCGTCGGTGCCGCCGCGCAGCACGGTGTCCTGCAACCCGGAGACCCGGGTGCCGCGTCCGACACCGACGTCGCACCCGATAACGGTGACCTGACACGGGGTCGACACCTGCTCGCTGACGCCGGTCTGACGCCGGGAAGCAGGCTGGTCCTGGCGGTGCCGGTCGGGTCACGGCCGGCGGTCGTGGCGGCGGCCGTGGCCGATGTGTTCATCCGGTACGGAGTCGAAGTCGTCACTGTGTCGGCGGGGGAGCCGGGTGCCGATCTCACCTTGCACGAGTGGGTGCCGCGCTGGGCCGGTAACGCCAACCGGGATCTGCTGCACCGGATCTGGCCGGCTGACGGCGGTGCCGGTGACCCGGCCGGCGTCGCCACCGAGGCGTTGCGGACGCTCGACCCGGGCACGGCCACCACGCTGTGGCGCCGCTTCGACCGGTTGGCCACCGCCGACCTGCGCCTGGTGCCCCTGATCGTGGCTGACTGGCCGCGCACCCGGGCCAACGCCGTGGCCACCGGAGTCGCCAGGTGGTGACCGTAGCGGGACGTTGACGATCCCGAGCGGGGGGACCGATCGATCGGTCCCCCCGCTCGTCGATCGGGTCATTCAGCGGATGCCGAACAAAGCGCGGTTCAGGATCGGCTTGGCCGTCTCCTGGAAGTCGATGTCCGGATCGAGCGACCGTACGGTGCCCTCGACCACGAGCAGCGACAGCAACGGAAACACCAGCTCCGGCGACGCCGCGACGCCGTACCGGCGTTGCAGGTCGAACAGTTCGCCCGCGAACGCGATCAGGCTGAACTCCTTGGCGGACAGCTTGTAGCTGCGGGCCACCAGATCCGTGACCCCTTCGGTGAACGCCCCCACGTCCGCGCCATCGGACACCCCGATGGCGCTCTCCAGCACGATCGCCGCGCAGCGCTCGCCCCGGCCGATCGACATGTTGAGGAAGAAGTTGGCGAACAGGTCCCGCATCCGCTCCGACAGTTGGACGCTGAACCCGGCGTCCAGCACCACCACCTGGCCACCTCGGGTGAAGTAGAGGTTGCCCGGGTGCAGGTCACAGTGGACGAACCCGTTGATGAACAGCATCTGGTAGACCACGGTCAGCGCGGAGGCCGCGAACCTCCGGCGCAACGCCGGGGGACACCGGTCCGCGGTGTCGACGGCCAGGTCCGGGACGAAGTCCATGACGATGGCGGCCGGGCGACTCGCCTCCGGATGCACCCGGGGCACCAGGACCCGCGGCACCGTGCCCAGATCCTCGCGCAGGCGGCCGAGGTCCCGCCCTTCACGGCCGAGGTCGATCTGCCCGAGCACCGACTCACAGAGGTTGTCAACGACCTCACGCACCGGCACCCCTCGAAACATCGGTAACCGGGCGACGAGCGCCGCTCCCCGGCGCAGCAACGCGAGGTCGGCAGCCATCCGGGGACCGATTCCGGGACGGCGCAGTTTGAGCGCGACCGTACCGCCGTCGAGCAGGGTGGCCCGGTAGACACAGGCGATGCTGCCGCTGGCCGTCGGAACCTTCTCGACGGTGACGAACACCTCGTCCAGTTCGTCGCCGTACGCCTCGCGCAGCGCGGTGCGTCCCTGCGTCGCGGTCATCGGCGGCACATCGTCCTGGAGCATCGACAACTCGTCGCAGAGCCAGGCCGGCACGACGTCTCGGCGGGTGCCGAGGACCTGGGCAGCCTTGATGAAGGTGGGGCCGAGGCGGGCGACGGTCCGGGCGATCTCCCGGGCGAGCCGGCGCCGACCGGCCGGCCTTCCGTGCCGTACCGCAGTGGCCGAGGCGCCGACGACACCCGCTGCCATCGAGGCGGTGGCCACCGAACCGATGACGAGCGCGCGACCGGTCAGCTGGAGACGTTCGGGGGCGGGCGGGCGGGATGACTCAAGTGACGGCGCGCCGATGGGAGAGAGGCTGAGGAGATACTTGAGCGGTAGCATCAGGCGCCTTTCTGCCGGGGGTCGACCGGGTCCTGATCAGCCCCGCGCGGTGGACAGCCCGGGGACGTCCAGCGCCCGCAGACGCATGTTGCCGGCGTCGGCGTACCACAGGCGGAGCCCGTCCCAGGTCAGGCTGGTGGCGGGTCGACCGTCGACCTGGATCTGCAACACGTTGCGTCCGGTCTGGAGGTCGAAGACCGTGATGGCCTCGCCGAGCAGATCGGTGTGCGCGACGTACCGGTCGGTGACCGTGATGCCGGCGACACCGAGTGGCGCGGGTATGGCCGCGAGCAGCCGCAGGTTGGAGGCGTCCCGCAACTCCAGGGCGTCCGGCCAGCCGAGCCAGATGCCGTCCTTGCCCGCCTCCATGCCGCAGACCTGCGTATCCGGTCGAGGGCTGGCCACCTCACGCAGCACATCCCCGCTCTGCGGTTCGGTCAGCCGCAAGGTGGTCGACGTGGCGTAGAGGAGGCACCCGCCGAGAGTGGTCAGCCCGGTGACCAGACCGGGACAGGCCAGTTCGGCGCCGGGCACCCCGGTACGCGGGTCAAGGCAGACCGCCCGCCCGCGCCCGGCGTCGGCGTACCAGAGGGTGTGACCGGACCAGGTGAGGCCCGAGATCCGGTCGGCGTCGACGGAGTGGTCACGGACGGAGGCGGCGGTGTAAATGATCATTGTTTGCTCACCCGGTCGAGACGACAGTCGAGGCGCCACTGGGTCACGTCCCGCGCGGCGGAACCATCGGGACGTCGGGGACGCACGTGTACGGTGTCGCCGGCCGCGACGGCGGTGTGCCGGAGCGGCCAGACGAAGACCGCCCAGTTGCAGCCCGGGTACGACGGCATGTTGGACAGCTCGATCCCCGGGGCGAGCGTGGCGGTGAAGTAGCCGAGCACGGCGTGCAGCGTTCCGGCTGTGTGCAGCGGTAGGGCCAGGGGCCGCGCGTTGCGTAGTCCGGTGTCGCCACGGCCGGTGTCGACAAGCGCGACCGGTTCGCCGAGCAGGGTCGGCTCCTGGGTGAGGAAGTGCAGGTGGGCGGTGGGGTCGACCAGTTCCTGCACCACGTCGAGCCGCATGCCGAAGAAGTCCGGGGACCAGATGCCCCAACCCTCGGTGCCGAACTGCACCGGCGCCAGCCAGGTGATGACCCGCTCGGGCACGACGACGCCGTCGGGTCGCAGGTTACGGCGGTTGAACACCCGCAGGATACGGGCCATGTCCTCTTCCGGCCCGAGGTTGCCCATCAGCTCACAGACCGTCACGTCCACCTGTTGGGGCAGACGAACGAGCCGGGCGTCCCCAGCGATCAGGGTGACCCGGTCCTGCCAGCCGTTGGCCTTGATGATCCGGTCCGCGACGGCGGCTATCTGAGGATCAGCCTCCACGGCGTACACGTGTGCGGCGCCGTGTCGTAGCGCCAACGCGGTCAGCGCCAGCGTGCCGGCGCCGACGTCGGCGACCACTGTGTTCTCGGCGATGACCGTGGCCAGTGCCCGGTCGTAGGACTCGACGCGTCTACGGTCGCCGAGCATCGCCTGGTGCATGAGCAGGTGGCGTTGGTCCATACGAGATCTCCTGCTCGTCGACCGCCAACATCTACTAAAGAATCATATAGCAGCGATTGGTGAATGTCTCGCCTCAACGGCCGGTGTGGCAGCCGCAGCCGCAGCGGCTGGCGGGGGCCGAGCCGTCCACGCCGTGCTCGCGCAGCATCTGCCGCGCCAGCGCGTGGACCGTGCCGAGCATTCGGTAGCGGCGGCCCGACGCGCCGTGCAAGACCTCCAGCACCGACTTGTCCACCAGCCGATCGAGCAGCATCTGCAGTGTCTCGGGTTCACCGCCGATCGCCCGGCCGGCGACCGCCGCGGCCTCCAGGCCGAACTCCGCCGGAACCGCGCCCAGCGCGGCGAAGCAGCGCTGCTCCGCCGGCCCCAGCAGTTCCATGCTGCGGTTCACTGCGGCGCGCAGTGAACGGTGGTGACTTGGCAACCCCCGGCGGCGCGGACGGATCCGACGAAGTGGGTCGTCCACGACGTTGACCAGCGCCTCCAGTCGCTGGGTACGCAGGCAGGCGGCGGCGAGCTCGATGGCGAGGGGTAGCCCGTCCAGCGCCCGGCACACCGACCGCACCGCCTCAAGGTTGCCCTCGGTGAGTCGGAACGCCGGTTGGATCTGCACCGCCCGCTGGGCGAACAGCGCAACTGCGGGTGCCGTCGAGGAGCCGTGCTCCTTCTCGACCGCCAGCGGTCGCACCGGGTACACCGCCTCGTACGGCAGACCGAGCAGCTCCCGCGAGGTGAGCAGGACGTGGACCTGCGGACAGCCGCGGAGCACGTCGTCGACGAGGTCGGCGGCCTCGTCGGTGACCAGTTCGGCGTTGTCGAGGACGAGCAGGAGCTTGCGGTCGTGCAGTCGATGCGTCAACGGTAGGCAGCCTTTGGCGTGCCAGGATCCCGGCTCGTCGACCACCGCCGCCGTCGCCTGAACCAGCTCCCGGCCGGTGCGCGCGTTCGCCAGATCCACCACCGCGACCCCGTCGGCGAATCGTTCCCGCAGCTCCAACGCCGCGGCCATGCCGAGTGCCGACTTGCCGACCCCGGCCGGGCCGGTGAGGCTCACCATGCGGTAATCGCCGAGCAGGTCGCAGACCGCCCCGAGGTCGGCTGTCCGCCCGACCAGTTCGTCCACCACGGCTGCCGGTCCCCGCCAGGGCGGCTGATGGTCCCCGCTGAGGGCCGCGCCGTCAGGTCGCGGCGGATCGGCGTCCAGTACCTCCCGGTACGCCTCGGTCAGTTCGGCCCCCGGATCGACACCCAGGTCGAGCTTGAGGCGAGCGCGGACGTCGGCATACCGCTCGATCGCCCAGGCGCGTTGCCCGATGCGCGCCAGGGCCCGTAGCACCCGGGCCTGGACTCGCTCGTTGAGGGGCTCGGCCTGGGCGAGCCGTTCGGCCAGTGGCAGGACCACCTCGGGCCGCCCCGACTCCAGGCCGAGTCCGATGTAGTCGAGTGCGGCAGCCAGGAACTCCTGCCGCAGCGGGCCGATGTCGTCCTGTTCGACAAGCAACGTGGTCAGGTCGGCGAGCTGCGGATCCCGCCACCGCTCAAGGGTCTCCCGGTACGTGGTGAAGGCGATCTCGTGCTCGCCGGCCGCGTGCCAGGCCGCCGCCTCCCGGATGCCGGCCCGGAACTGGAGCAGGTCAAGCTGGTTGTCGGCCACGGTGAGTCGGTAGCCGCCCGGTGCCGAGGCGATGACGTTGGTGCGCTGGCGTCGTGGCGTGTCGGGCTCCAGCGTGTGACGTAACCGCGCGACATAGGTGTGCACCAGGCTCGCGGCCCGAGCCGGAGGCCGTCCCGACCAGAGGACGGTGATCAGGTCGTCCAGCGGCACGTGCCCGTCGGCCCGCAGCGCCAGCAGGGCCAGCACCGCCCGCTGCTTCGGGGGGCCCAGGTCGACCTCCTGGCCGTGGATCGTCGCTCGCACGGAACCGAGAATCTGAATCTGGAGTTCGACCTCGGTCCGTTTCACGGGTCCCCCAAGCTGTTCTGGTGCTGGCTCGGTTCTCCTCCACCTTAAGTGAAGAACTTCCATACTTAAAGTAGTCGCGGCGAGCCGCACGGCGTCAACCGCATGCCGGGAGAGTTCAAGTCGCCGTCAAGATGACTGGGCGACACTGTCCGACGACCCGACCCGACCCGAGCTTCCGGGTCGCGTTCGGCGGAGAATCTGACCACCGACCCCGGAGTCAGAAGATGCGTGTGTCCGTACGACCGCCTGCCTGCTGTCGCCGCCGCGGCGTGCGGTGCACCCGATGATCGGCGTCCTCGGACGCGGACGGATGGGCTCTGCGCTGGCCCGGAACCTTGCTGTGCAGGGCAAAAGGGTGCTCATTGCCGGCCGTACGCGCAATGGCGCGCGCCCCGTCGGGTTGGCTTCGTATCCCGAGATCCGCTGCGTGCCGGCACCGGTCGTGGTCGCCCGGTCCGATCTGCTCGTGCTCGCGCTGCCGTTCGACGCCGCGGTGGACCTGGCCCGCGATGGGTTGCTCGATGATGGACGCGGGCGTACGGTCGTCGATACGACCAACCCGCCGTCGAGCGTCGGAGGTGGCCGGCGGAGCGGCCGACTGCTTGCGGAACTGCTACCACAATGGCGGGTGGTCAAAGCCCTCAACACGGTGCCCGCCGGCATGCTCGGTGAGCCCGTGCTGGACGGCCGGCCGGTCACGGTGCCACTGGCCGGGGACCATCCCTCGGCCAAGATCGAGTGTGCCGCGCTGCTGTGTGGATTGGGATTCGTGCCGGTTGATGTCGGCGGGATCGATCGGGCACCGGCGCTGGAGTCGTTGGCGGAACTGCTGATGGCGATCGACAGTCAGCATGCGTTACGTGGCCGGCTCGGCTTCAGCCTCGCCGTGCCCGAGCTGTCGGCGGTGGCGCCCACCAGCGTGGCGTGGCCCGACCGGCCGCCCGTCCCGGTCGGTGAGCGTCAGCGCCTCGCGCCGCCGGCCGTCGACAATATTCGCTCGACACCCGGGCGGCCACCCAGGCCCAGCAGGTAGAGGCAGCGTGGCATGGCCGCCGCCGGCCCGGTCACCGAAACCACCCCGCTGACCACGGCCTCGACCGGCTCGATCGCACCGCTGCCGAGGTCGAAGAAGGTGCGGGCGTCGGTGGCTACCCGGAGGGTCGCGTCCGGACCGGCGGTACCGCTGATCGTCCGCACCTCGCCGTCGCTGACCCGGACGTGGAAGACCTCGCCCTCGATGTCGAACTCGTAGACCTCGTCGACCAGCGCCCGTGCGGGGTCGACCATGGACTCGATGGCCAGCGCGGCCCACGACGCCCGGGTGACCGGCGCCTGGACCTGACCCGGCTGCTGGGCGAGCAGCGTCAGCCCGAAGCGGGCCAGCACCAGGACCGGTTCGCGCAGCTTCTCGCCCAATTCGGTGAGCGCGTAACCGGCGGTCCGCCGCTCGGCGTCCAGCGGCTGGGTGATGCCCACCTCGGTCAGGAAGGCCAGCCGGTCGGCCAGGAGATTGGTGCCGATGCCCGGCAGGGCGTCCAGGAGATCCCGGTAGCGGCGCGGTCGGACCAGTAGCTCACGGATGATGAGCAGGGTCCACCGCTCGCCCACCACATCCAGCGCGAAAGCAAGGCCGCACTGCTGGCCGTAGGTCCGACGGTCTCGTTGCTCTTTCACGGCGCTCCTCCATGCCGCAGTGTGGGCCCAGGCAACGCCCCTTTAGTTAGACATAGTACACGGCGGCCTCTTCGAGATTGCCCTCCTACCCGCAGGACCCGATCGACCGTTGCCGGAACCGGTCCGTCCGGTCGTGACGAACCTAGAATCGGCACGGTGAGCACCGCCGAACCGCTCGGGACGGACCGCGACGAAATGATCCAGCGGCTGCCCAAGGTCGAGACCCACGTGCACCTGGAGGGTTCGGTCCGACCTGGAACGCTGCTTCGGATCGCCCGCCGCCACGGGCTCGACCTCGGTCGGCTCGACGAGGCGCGGATCACCGACCTGTTTCGCTTCCGCAGCTTCCGGCACTTCACCGAACTGTACGAACAGTGCTGTGCCGCACTACGTGACCCGGCCGATCTCCAACTGCTGACCGAGGAACTGGCCGAGTCGGCGCACCGGCAGAACGTCCGGCACCTGGAGGTGACGTTCAGCCCCGGCACGCACTGGCGCGGGCGCGGCATTCCCTTCGACGAGCAGCTCGACGCGGTGCGCAGGGGCGCTGAGGAGGCGTGGCGGCGGTTCTGGGTGAGCATGCGGTTCGTCGTGGACCATGTCCGTGGCGAGTCGGTCGAGGAGTGCCAGCAGATCGCGGAGTGGGCCGTGGCGGGCGGACCCGGCGGGGTGGTGGGGCTCGGGCTCGGTGGCTTCGAGCCGGGACGCCCGGCCTCGCTGTTCGCCGAGCCGATCCGGTGGGCGGCGGCACGTGGTGTGCCGTTCGTGCCGCACGCGGGTGAGGCGGTGGGACCGGAGGGCATCTGGGACTGTCTGGCATTCCATCCGCCCCGGATCGCGCACGGCATCCGCGCGGTCGAGGACCCGGCGCTGATGAGGGTGCTCCGGGACCGGGGCGTCGTCCTCGACGTCTGCCTGACCAGCAACCTGCGGACCGGCGTGGTGTCGACGCCGCAGGCGCACCCGTTGCGACGGCTCTGGGAGGCCGGCGTCCGGATCACCCTCAACACCGACGATCCGTCGATGTTCCACACCGACCTGGTCGCCGAGCACCGGCTCGCGGCGCGCTGGCACGGTCTCACGGTGGCCCAGCTCGCCGGGATGACCATGACCGCCGTCGAGGCCGCGCTGCTGCCCGACTCCGCGCGGATGAGGCTTCGTGAGGGCGTACGGGCGGAGCTGGACGAACTGGGCATCGTCCCGACCTACCCGCCCGGGGTGACGTGGTCCGTGCCCGCTGCCGGCTGACCCTCGTCGGCGTCCCGCGGCCAGCGTGCCCGCAACGCGCCGATGTGCTCCGGGCCGGACCCGCAACAGCCCCCGACGATGTCGAGGCCGCGCCATGGATCCGTGTCCGGAAGGCCGGCGAACGCGGCCGGCGAAACTGCCGGCGACAGGTACCGGTCGACCGGTGTCGCGGGCGGCAGACCGGTGCGGTCCTCCAGGTTCGGATACGCACCGAGCCGCCCGGTGTCGGCCGGTCCCAGCCGGGCCAGCGCCCGTTCCGTACCGGCCGGATCGGTGCAGTTGACCAGCACCGCGCTCGCCCCGACGGCGCGTACCGCGCTGGCGGCGGCCACCACGTCCTCACCGCTGAGCAGGTGACCACCCTGTCCGCACACGAAGCTGGCCCAGGTGGTGAGCCCGTGCGCGCGGGCGGCGCGTACGGCGGCGACCGCCTCGCGGATCGTGTTCATCGTCTCCACCAGGACCAGGTCGACGCCGGCGCGGGCGAGTTGCTCCGCCAGCCAGGCATGCTCGTTGCGCAACACCGCTTCGTCGGGCACCAGCTCGGGCCGGTAACAGTCCTCGATCGGCGCGATCGATCCGGCGACGGCGACCGGGCGGGCCACGGTGGCAGCTGCCTCGCGGGCCAGGGCCACCGCGACGTGCGCCAGGCGAGCGGCGGTGTTGGGGCCGGCGCCGGCCCGGTGAGCGGTACGCGGGGTGGTGCGGAAGGTGTCCGCGGTGAGTACGTCCACACCAGCGGCGACGTATGCGGCGTGCACCTGGGTGACCAGCCGTCGGCCGGCGGCGTCGAGCAGACAGTGCGCGGTCCACCAGGGAGCGCTGACGGACCGACCGTGCCGTTGCAACTCGGTGCCGAGCGCGCCGTCGAGGAGCAGTGGCCGGCCGTTTGGTGCCCCGCGTCCTTCCACCGGCCCCTCCTTGTCGGGTTGGGCCTGCGCCTGCACGTCGAGCCCATCGTGGCACGCCGACGCCGGGCGTTCGAGCCCTCGCAGCCGATCGGTGGGGACCGCGCAAGCTCAGAGTGGCCGGTCAGTCGCGGGTTGCCGCGATCCTTGCCAGCATGGAGATGAGGGCACGCACGTCGGCTCGGGAGGTGTAGCGGGCCATGCCGGCTCTCAGCGCCTCCGGGGTCTCCGGTGCCACGGCCCGCAGCGCCGGCTCCGACCCGAAGGTGCCGTGTCCGACGACGACGCCACCGTCGGCGAGCTGAGCCGCCACCTCGGCGGCCGGACGGTCGGCGACCTGGAACGCGACAATCGGCAGGCGTGCCCCGTCGTCCGACCGACCGAGCACGCGCACCCCATCGATCATGCGTAGGCTCCGGGCCAGCAGATTCGCCAGCCGCTCGCCGTGCCGGAAGACCGATGCGCGGTCCCAGTGCAGCAGCACCTCGGCGGCGACGCCGGTGGCCAGGATTGCCTCGATGCCGGGCCCGCCGGTTGGCGCGACACCGCGCAGCAGCGTGGCGGAGATGCCATCGCTGCGCCGCCACAGGATGCCGCATCCGGGGCCGTACCACGTGGCGGCCGAGGTGACGAAGACGTCGCAGCCCCACGCGGCGACGTCGACCGGCAGGTGCGCCGGTGCCTGTGCGCCGTCGACGAAGACCTGGGCACCGGCAAGCCGGGCGGCGGCGCAGATACGGACGAGGTCGGGCGCGGTGCCCAGCGCGTTGGATCCGGCGGTCACCGCGATCCAACGGGTACGTGGGCCGAGCTGGGTGGCGACCGCGTCCACGGTCAACCGGCCGTCTGAGGACACCTCTGCCATCCGTACCGCGGCCCCCCGACGGTGGGCGGCCTGACGCCATGGATCCACATTGGAACGATGGTCCAACGTGGTGCACAAGACCTCGTCGCCCGGTAGTAGAGCCGGCTCGATCGAGCGGACGAAGGCTCGGGTCAGGCTCGTCATGTCGGGCCCGAACGAGACGGCGCCGCCGGGCGCACCGATAAGCGCCCGGAATCGGTTGGCAGCCCAGTTGAGCGCCACCTGGGAGCGATGCCAGGGGACGCCCACGCTTTTCTTCCGATAGTTTTCGAGCACGTCGAGGACGGCAGCGTGGGCCAGCGTTCCGGCGGGCGCATCGAGATGGACGACACCTGAGTTCAGATCCGGGAACTGCTCTGTGACCGGCCGCGTCGCCAGGGCTTTCAGGGGTAGCCCGTGCAGTTCACCGAAGGTCATCTCAACCGGGGGGATCGGGCCGCGACTCGCGTATGACCGTAGGTGGTGCCGTCGGTCGGTGGGGGCTACGTAGACGGAGCACGGTAGCGAGGCCGCCGCTACGTAGGGCCTTCTCGGTGGGCGCATGTCGACATCACGTTCGTCACGGCAGTGTGCTATTCGAAAGAGGAGCGTAAAGATACCATACTGAATACGGAAAAGGTTCCACTAAGGTGACATTCCGCAAGGCTCTAACCACCCTGCGTGACATCACGGCATCGGGCCCGGTCCGCCCGACATCTCTTCGCCGATTGTCGGCACGGGACCAGCCTCGGCGGGCTCGTAGCCCCAGCGCCACCAGAAGTGGCTGTCCGCTGTCGACCGCTGCCTGACGACCGAAGGCCGCGTCGACCGCTGCCCGGTCGTGTGGCCCGGCCCGGGACGTCGGCTAGCGATGCCGTCCTTCCCTGCTCCGGCGACATCGTCATCCGCTGGATCCGCGCCCTGGTAGGCAGCCGACACGAGCAGACCTTCCTTCCTGTGCCGTCGGCACGGTGATCGGCCGATCGTTGCGGGCAGGTGGCGGCCCGGGCATCAGCATTCGCTCAGGCGCGGATCACCCGGCGGCTTTCACTGGTTGTAGGGCATCGTGGGGAACCAGCCGTAGTCGAACATCGCCGGCAGCCGCACGTTCCAGTAGACGACCATGAACACGCCCAACGCGATCAGCATCCCGCCGGTCAATGCGGCGGTGCGGGCCGGGCTGGCCGCCAGAAAACGAATGAAGCCGCCCCGCGTCACCAGCACGAGCAGGACGAACACGACCGTGACGATGGCGATGTTGCCGAGTGACTGAAGGACAAAGGCCCCTGCGCCGTACCACGGGTTACCGTTCTCCACCGCCCAGTGGAACAGCTTGTTGAACAGCGGGTACGGCCGGCCGATCAGAAAGCCACCGACCAGCGCGCCGAGCACCACCACGCGGGCCACCGGCCGGTGTGCGAAGGGATCCCGCACTACGCCGAGGGAGGCCAGGCCGAGGTAGACGAAAGCCAGCCCGATCACCCCGAACACGATCATCGACTGGATCAGGCGGACCGGGAGCGTCCCGACGCTGGCGGTGGAGAGTTGCGGCAGCCGCTCACCGAGCAGCACGCCGACGAACCCGTAGCTGGCGGAGACCGCCACCATTCCGAGGGTCAGCCAGCCGACCGGCCGCACCAGGCTACGCAGCCCGGCACGGGCCGCCGCACCCGCGTTCGCCTGGCTCATCGGTCCGATCGACGCGGCCATGGCGATGTTGCAGGCGGTGAAGGTGCCGGCCAGACCCGAGACGAACGCGAAGACCAGGGCGGCGACGGTACCGCCGATCGCGGTCGCCTTCGCGTCCCTGCCGAGGATCGCGTTGGCCATCGAATCGCCGATGGTGTGGTCGACGAACTCGTACGACCACAGCACTGACAGCAGTACACCGACTCCGACGGCGATCAGGATCACCCGACCCCGTCGTGGCGGTGAAGTCGACGGGACAGTTTCCAGGCCTGCGCGCTCCGTGGCAGTCATGGCTGAATTCTCGGCGACCCGACATCGAGTGTGTTCTCGCAGTTTGCCGACTGCCGTGATGCACCTGTCCAGCGAGCTTGGTTATCTGCGGACGGACGCCGATCCGCTGGCTGTGCCGGAATGCGCGGCGCATCCCGGCACAGCGACGGAAACCGGTTACGGCAGCCGGTGGTCCCGAGTCGCCCGGCCCCCTGACACGGGAGGCCAAGAAAGTCCGGCACCGAGCCGCACCACCGTGTACGGCAGCACTGGATGCTCCGCCCCGTACTGAAAGTTGACCACGAGAAGGTCGCGGCCGTCGAACGCCGCCGTCGACGGGCCGTGCAGCGCGGGGTCGGTCAGTCGCCCGAGCAGCCTTGCCTGGTCAGCGCGGCGGTTGAGCCGCAGCACGTTTACAGTGTTGCCGTTCCCGTCGATGTTGCTGATTGCGTAGAGCGTGTGGCCACGTACGAGCAGGCCGTCGCCGTGCACCGTGGCGCCGCCCAGGTCGATCGCCCGGACCGTGTGCCGCCGCAGGTCGATGCGGTGCAGCGCGCCGTCGTTGTAGTCGGCGACGATGAGATGGCGCTGGTCATGGGTGACCACCAGGCCGTTGAGGTTGAACCCGGCGTTCCACTCGATGCTGGTGCCGCGCAGGTCGAGGAAGGTGGGTAGCGGGCTGGTGACGCCGGCGCCACCGCGCAGCTCCGCTGCGGGGATACGGTAGAGGGTCGGTTGGAACGAGTCGGTGACGTAGACATCGCCGTTGGCGGTCAGCGCCACGTCGTTCAGCATGGGATTCGGCGCATCGGTGGCGAAGCGGTGCAGGAGTGCACCGGTGCGGGTGTCGTACACCCACACGTACCCGGTTCCTCCGCCAGCGACGATGAGCCGGCCGCGGCGGTCGACCTTCATGCCGCCGGCGGTGGTCCGACCGTCCGCGGCGTTGCCGGGCAGCCACACCGTGGTTTGCGGTGAGCGGACGTCACCGCGGTAGATGCGCCCGTCGGTCAGGCTGCTGACATAGAAGTACGGGCTGCGGGGATCGCGGGCTATGCCTTCGGGGTAGGCGTCGTCACCGGCCAGGACATAACTGTCCGGCCGCGGGCCGGCGGCAGCGGACGCCGGGACCGGCACAGACGCCGATGCCGGCGCGGGTACGGTGCCGAGCGCGCCGGGCACCGCAACGATCAGAATCGCGAGCAGTCGTCGCATGTTTCGCACAGTTCCTTCCGATCAGGGTTGTCGCATCGAGCGTGGCTCCGGTGGGAAGTCACCGACAAGATCCATGAGGTATGGGCGGGTACCTTCGCGGTATGCCGGTGGATCTACGCCTCATGCGGTACGTCGTGACGGTCGCCGAGGAGGGCAGCTTCGAGCAGGCCGCGCAGCGCCTGCACATGGCGCAGCCACCGCTGAGTCGACAGATCCGCGATCTGGAGCGGCAGCTCGGCGTACCACTGTTCACCCGCCGCCCGACCCGCCTCACCGAGGCCGGGACGGCCTTCGTGGCGTCTGCGCGCAAGATGCTGAGCGATGCGGACGCGATGGTCCGGGCGACGCGGGCGGCCGGGCGGGGCCACGCCGGTACGGTGCGCATCGGAACGGTCGTCAGCGCCGCGCACGAGGTGGTGCCGCAACTGCTGGACGCGCTGCGGGCGACGCATCGGGACATCACCGTACGCACGGGCGAGGCGTGGCCGACCGAACTCGAGGCCGGGTTGCGCGCCGGCCGCTTCGATCTGGTGCTGTCGCGGGCCGCGTCTGCTCAGTCGGACCTCGCCCGGCAGACGGTACGACGGGAACCGTTGGTCGCCGTCGTCGGTCCCCGGCACCCGCTTGCCAAGCGTTCGTCAGCGGCACTGAGCGACCTGCGGATCGGCCCGCTCAACCTGCCGCCCGAACACCTGACGCCCGGCTATCGCGCTGCCGTGGTCGCCGCCTGCGTCCGCGCCGGCGTGCCGCTCGACGCTCGGGACTGCCAGCAACTCGGCTGGCGCCGCGTGGGCATCGCCGAGGACACCGGGTTTTCGCTGGTACCCCGATCGCTTGCCGCGCTGCCCACGGTCGACGGCATCGTCCTCACCCTCACCGACGACCTCCCGGCGTCGGACCTGGAGCTGATGTGGCGACGCGATGAGCTGCCGCCGGCCGCTGCGGTCGTCGTCGACGTGGCTGCCCAACTCGCGCGGCAGCGCGGCTGGGCGGGGTAACCGTCCGGCGTCCCGGCCCGCTCCGCACAAGCCCGTCACGGTCAGCGGAAGCGTATGCGCCGCGACAAACAACGCGCATGTCTGAGGTGGCGGCAGCGTTGGCGATCAACGGATCGGACGGAGAGAGTTACTCGCCGGCGCGCAGTACCTCGCTCAGCCGGTCGCGTCGCCGCAGCGCCGACTCGACAGGTACGACCGCCGCGACCGCCGCCAGCAGCGTCACGCTCACCAAACCGAGCAGCCACCACGGCAACACCGCCGTCGGGTCGGTGCCTTGACCGGTGAGCAGCCGTAGCTCAAGCGGACCGAGCGTCAGGCGGGCGAGCAGGGCGCCGAGTAGCGGGCCGCAGACCGCGGCGACCACGACCGGCGGCAACAGCTCTCCGGCGGCGACCCAGCGGGCGTCGCGTGGCCGTAGGCCGAGGGTCCGCAGCCGGGTCAGGGTCTGCCATCGCTCCGACGCACCCGCGGCGGCGGCGAGCGTGAGGCCGAGCATCCCCAGCGCCAGCAACACCGCGGCGGCCGTCCATGCCAGCCGCAGTATCCCTGCGGTCAGCGGAGCCACTCGCTGCGCCCGCAGGACGTCCGTGCGCAGCACGATGTCGGCGGCGACATCGCTGTTCGACAGGGCCTGCGCCGCGCCGGGGCCGGTGACCCAGATGGTGTTGGGAGCAACGGGCAATCCTGCGTCGGCCAGGGCGGCGGCGTCCACGATGACGACGTCGCTGGCGCCGCCGACGGAGGGAGCGGCACCGACCACCGCGAGCCGGATCGCCGGGGCGTCGTCCCGGGTCAGCTGCAGCCGCGTGCCGGTCGGCAGCTCGCCGTCGCTCGACAGGACCAGCGCCGGGACGTCCCCGGCGCCAGGACCGGGTGCCGTGAGCCGGGTGAGCGCTGGCGCGTCGGGCAGCGGGGTGGTGGCCAGCAGCCGCTGGAACGCGGCGGCGTCCACGATGACCAGGCGTGGGGTGAGCAGTGTCGATTCGCTGAAGATGCGCGCCGAGTCGGTCACCTGCGCGACGACGACCTGTCTCACGTCGGGTGCGGCGGCGATGCGCTCGGCGACGGCGGGTGTCCCGGCCTCGGCGTCGTCGCCGATGTCGAGGCGGGCGTCGGCGCCGACGGTGTTCCACGCGCCATCGGCCAGACCCCGGGCGACGGTCCCGCCGACGACAAGCGCGAACGAGGCGAGCGCCGTGGCGCTGACCAGAACCAGCAGCGGTAGCGCGCGTCCGGCCGTCGTGGCCGCCCGGGCGGCACCGAACACGGCCAGCGGGCGGCGCGAGCGCAGGGCCTGTCGCAGCGCGAACCGCGCTCCGACAGGCAGCAGCCGCAGCAGGACGAGCGCGCCGGTGAACATGCCCAGAGCGACGGCGCTGACCGGTAGGACCAGGTCGCCGGTCAGCTCGCCGGTGTCGCCGTCCGCGGCGACGGGCCGCAGCCCGCGCTGGTGCAAGGTGACGAAGGCGGCGACCGCGGCGATCAGCACGGCGGCCTCCACAGCGGCGCGGCGCAGCTGACCGGTGGCCAGGATCCAGCGCCGGGCGGCCGGATTGGCGGGTTGGCGCCGGTCGCGGCTGGCGCGGGCGGCGGCGAGGGTGCCGAACGTCGGCCCGGCGACGGCACCGGCCAGAACCACGGGCACGGTCCAGATCCAGGAGACGCCCGGAGCGGCCACGCGGGCGAGCGCGAGCCCGACGGCAGCGGCCGACAGGGACACCACGCTGGACTCGATGATCAGTTCCGCACCGAGGTCGGGCAGCGCCGCCCCGCGCTGCCGGGCGGCGGTCAGCGCCGGGGTACGGCGGCGGACCAGAAGGTCGGCGGCGAGCAGCAGGACCAGCACCGTGGCGGTGAGGATTCCGGCGAGCAGGACGGCGGCCTGTGCGTAAGCGGCGCTGATCTGGGTGCGGGCGTCGCGCAGGACAGCGTCGAGCTGTGATTCCCACTTCAGGGACTGGTCGCGGACGCTTGATGAGCCGGAGGCCGCCTTGAGCCTGACCAACTGGCTGGCGAGCGCCGCGGAGTCGTCCCAGGTGAGCGCGTCGGGTTCGGGGGCGAAGTGGACGCTGCGCCGCAGTTCATCCTCGTCGAAGGCGAGCCGGGCGTCCGGCAGCGACTCACGCGACAGCAGGCCGGCGAACCGGGTCGTGCCCACGCCGTCGGCGCCGGGATCAGGGCGCAGCAGCGCCGGGGCGAGTCGCCAGGCGGGGTCGGTGCTGTCCGCGGGTCGGTAGATCCCGCTGATCCGGACGTCCTTGTCGCGCCGCTGGCTGTCCTGCACCGGGATTCGATCGCCGGGCCCGAGGTCGAGGGCGGCGGCGTCCGCCTCGGAGAGGCCGACCTGCACGGGCCAGGGCGGTCCGTTGTAGGGGATCTCGATGGACCGTTCAGGGTTGGCGGGGCCGGGAGCGCTGCCAGCGATCCAGGTCACCTCCGGGCCGCCGACGTCGCCGGCCAGGTAGGTGAGCTGGAAGGTACGCGGCACGTTGCCCCCGGTGATGCGCAGGATCGGGCCGTTGACAACCGCGGTGGGCGGGAGCAGTGCGGCGTCCAGGCCCGGCCCGAGGGCGTACGTTGCCCGGGCGCGAAAGTCGTCGACGTCCTCGGCGAGGCGGGATATCCGGATCCGTCCACCGGTCGGGCCGTCGTCGCGTTCCCAGTTGGCGTGCACGAGCACGTTCGAGTCGTGTCCGGCGCGGCGGACCGTGTCCTGGACAGCGTCGTCGGCGGCGGCACGCAGCAGCGCCGGCACGGCCCCGGCGAGCAGCGCGACGGCCGCGATGACCGCGGCGGTGAGCAGCAGCGGTCCGGCGTCGGCACGGCCACGGCCACGGACGCTGGGCCAGTGCGGCGCCGGCCATCGGCGGGTCAGCCACCCCTTCACGGCGTCACCCGAAGGTGCGCGGCGTCGGCCCGGCGGACCTGGACGACGACCACCGTGACGACCGCCAGCAGGCATCCGGCCAGCAGTGCGGCGAGCAGCGCGGCCTCGGCCGGCCCCGGCCAGTGTGGCTGGACGGCCGGGACGGGCGCGGCACCGGTGTCGGAGCGTACGAGCAGGGGAGCAACGACGCGGGTGGCGAGCGCACCGACGGCCGCGCCCGCAGCGAGCAGCGGCAGCAGCACTCCGGCGTGCTGGCCGATCAGCACGGCCCGGATGTCGCGCCGGGACATTCCGAGACCGCGCAGCCGCGCCACCTCGACGGCGCGGACCTGGAGGTCGCAGGTGACGTGCAGGACGATCCCGGCGAGCAGCAGCAGGGCCGCAGCCGGGACGATGAGCCGGAGCGCGGCCGGCAGCCCCGCGTGCAGCGGGCCGCCGGTGAGTCGGGCGGTCTCCGCCTCGCGGGTCGTGACGGTGCCCAGGTGCAGGGCGGTGGCCCGCTCGGCGGCACCGGGACCGGCTGGTTGGCCGACCCACCAGGCGTCGACCGGGAACGTCAGGTCGCCGGCGACGGCGCGGGCCCTGGACAGCGTGTCCAGGTCGGCCAGGACGGCGACGGCGCCGGGGGCGGACGGCACGGTCGGCACGATCTCGGCGACGACGATCG
This sequence comes from Micromonospora sp. C51, assembly GCF_018070435.1. Classification (NCBI taxonomy): domain Bacteria; kingdom Bacillati; phylum Actinomycetota; class Actinomycetes; order Micromonosporales; family Micromonosporaceae; genus Micromonospora; species Micromonospora sp. C51. Next base: position 19,068 of record NZ_JAGPXQ010000039.1, read on the forward strand.
GCACGGGCGTGGTGCCGACCGTGACGCTGAGCCGGCTGCCGCTGCTGGCACCGACCTCGCTGGCGAAGCGGGCGGAGACGGCGACCGGCACCGGTCCGGGGTCCGGAAAGGCGGTGGCGACGAGGTTGGGCGCGGTGTAGGCGACGCTGCCGAGGTCGACGGAAGCCGCCATCCGAAGCGCGGTTCCCGTTGGCGTGGCGGAGAGTCCCACGGTCGGGTCGCGCAAGGTGCTCGGGACCGTCTGCACGGATGTGGCGGTCCAATCCGATCCGTCAGCCGATCCGGCTCGCGGCACGGTGAGGGTGACGTCGATGGCGGTGCGGCTGCCGACCGGGGAGCCGGCATCCGGCCCGGCCTCGACCGGCAGGGACACCGCGACGAGGCGCAGTCCGTCGGCGCGCGCGCAGCCGGGCAGCCGGTGCTTGCGGCCGTCGAGCGGCACGGGAGGACCGGTGCAGGGTGTGCGCAGGCCGCTGGCGTCCTCAAGCAGCAGCCGGGGGGTCACGAGGAGCGAGGTCGCGCCGGCCGCGGTTCCGCTCATCACGAGCGGGGCATCAACCGGAACGGGGACGCCGGTGACCCGGGTCGGTGGGGCGAGCCTCGCCGCCACGTCCGACCACGTGCGGTCGCGGTCGAGCCGCCCGCGTAGCAGCGCGTCGGCGCGGGTGGTGTCGACGGCGACCAGGCGCGGCGCATCGCCGGCGGTGCCGAGCCACTGACCGACGGCGGTACCACGGTCGAGGGCTGGACTCACCGTCCCCGCGGTTGCCGCGCCGACGACCGCGCCCTCTCCGGCCACCGGTGCCGTGCCGATGGTGAGTGCCAGGTCGGTGCCGACGGAAAGCGCGGCCTGATCACGCTGCGACTGGTGCCACGTGGTGTCGAAGGCGAGGCCGAAGGTTCCGGCCGCGCAGGCCAGCCCGACGAGCAGCCCGACGGCGACCGCCTGCGGCCGACGGGCGGCCTCGGCGACCGCCAGCGGAAGCGCCAGCCCACGGGCGCGGTACGCCAGCCGGTCGGCGCCGCGCAGGGCGGGCAGTACCACCCGCAGCGCCAGGGCGGCGCCTGCGGTGAGCAGCAGCGCCGGCGCGAGTACCCGGACCGCGTCGACGCGTGGGTCGGCGGCGGAGGGCTGCGCGTACAGCTGCCACCAGGCGGCGGCGGCGAACACCGCGAGCATCAGATCGACGCCGGACCGGGCCAGCAGTTCGCGGCGGGTGCGTCGGTCGCCGGCTGCCGGACCGGGCCGGACCGCCAGGACGGTGAGTACGGCGGCGAGTACCAGCGCGCCGCCAGCCACCGCGAGGACCTGGGCGCCGGTGATGTCCGGCCGGACGGTCAGGCCGGCACCGTCCAGCGGTGGTAGCTGGGTCAGGCCGGCGTGCAGGGCCGACGAGGCTGGTATCGCGAGCGCGGCGGCGACGGCGGCGACGAGCCCGGCTTCGAGCATCGCGGTGGCGGCGAGTTGGCGGCTACTGGTGCCGAGGGCGGACCGCAGGGCGGTCTCGTCGGCGCGTACCCGTGCGGTCAGCCGGCCCGCGAGGACGAGTGCCGTCGCGGCCAGGACACCGCCGAGGGCGGCGATGGCGAACACGACGGCGGCGGTGACGTGCCGTTGGTCGTCGGCGGACCGCAGGGTCAGCGGCAGGTCGGAGGCGACCCGTGCGAGCCGGACGCGGTCGCCGAGGGTGCCGGCCAGCCGGCGGTCGGCACTGCGGACGGCGCTGGCCACGGCCGCCAGGTCGCGGCGGTTGGCGTGGGACAGGTCCGGATGGGCGGTGACCTCCATCCGGTCGACGGTGGCACCGGTGGCGACCAGATCGGCGAGGTCGACGAGGAACGGGCCGTAGGCGTTGACCGGCTGCCGGAAGCGGCCGTCCTGGTGCCCGATGGCGGAGCCGGCCGCGGCCAGCGGGTCGCGGTCCCAGCCGCGCCCCGGCAACGGGCGGACCACACCGACGACGGTCAGGTCGATGGCCGGGACGGGTGCGTGGGCCAGCTCGGCGCCGAGGCGTACCCGGCCACCGGGAGTGAGGCCGAGCAACTGGGCGGTGGACTCCAGCACCACGGCGTCACCACGCTCGTGCGGCCAGCGCCCGGTGACCAGCTCGGCTCGGGTCGGCAGGTCGTCCAGCCCTGACAGGTACGCCTGGGGCGGGACGGTGGTGCCCGGGGCGAGCGCGGGCGGCAGCGCCCGCAGCACTGTCGACGCCCGCGCGGTTGTCGTCACCGGGAACGGTGCGAGCGTGGCAGCCACCACGCTGCGGGTGTCGGCGGCGACGGAGAGCGCGTCCGGGCCTTCGACGGTGCCGGTGTAGACGGTCACGTCGACGGCGGCGGGAGCGGCGCGGGCCATCGCGACCTCCAGCGCCCGCTCGGCGGTGCGGGTGCTCAGCAGGGTGCAGGTGCCCAGCAGGGTCGCGCCGACCGTGACGACCCCGATGAGGGCCGCGAGCAACGGCCACTGCACGCGGGCGCGTCGGGTGACCAGCCTCAGCATCGTCGCGTCACCTGGCATCCGGCACGGGCTCGTCCGGTCGCCCGGCTGTCCCCTCGTCGAGGTGCCCGTCGTGGATTCGGATCACCCGGTCCGCCAGTGCCATCATCACCGGATCGTGGGTGGACACGAGTGCGGTGACGCCTTCGGATTCGACCACCCCGCGCAGCAGGGCCATCACCGACAGCCCGGTCTCAGCGTCCAGTTGCCCGGTGGGCTCGTCGGCGATCAGGAGCCGGGGTGAGGCGGCGAGCGCGCGGGCGATCGCCACCCGCTGCTGCTGGCCACCGGACAGCTCGGCCGGCCGCTGCCGGGCGTGGTCGGCCAGGCCGACCAGCTCCAGCAGCAACTCGACCCGCCGCTCGCGCTCGGCCGGGGCGACGCGGGCCAGCCGCAATGGGGCGGCGACGTTCTCCGCGGCCGACAGCACCGGGATCAACCCGAAGCTCTGGAAGACGTACGACACCTTCTCGCGCCGCAGCCGGGACAGGCCGTCCTCGTCGAGCGCGGTGACGTCGGTGCCGTCGACGTGCACCGTGCCGGCGTCCGGGCGATCCAGGCCACCGATGGTGTTGAGCAGGGTGGTCTTGCCCGAGCCGGACCGCCCGACGAGCGCCACCATGGCACCGGCGGCCACGTCGAAGGACACCCCGCGCAGGGCGTGTACGACGGTCGGTCCGGTACGGAAGCGTCGGTGCACGCCGCGCACGCGCAGCAGCGGCTCGCTGCTCATCCGCCGCTCCCCGAGTCGGGGCGGATCGTGATGTGGTCCGGTTCCAGGGCCAGCCGGACCCGTCGGGTCAGCGCCAGCGCCTGGCGGAAGTCGCGGGGCACCTGCACCCGCCCGGCCCGGTCCATCACCGCGTACTCCTCGGCGATCGTATGCGTGTCGCCCGCCGCGTCGGTGGTGGTGCGGCGCAGCACCTCGCTGCTGGTGCGTCCGTCCCGGATCGCGACGGTCCGTTCGACCTGGCCGCTGACCTCCGGGTCGTGGGTGACCACGACGACGGTGACGCCGTAGCGCCGATTGACCTCTCGCAGCACGCCGAAGACCTCCGCGGACGTGGCGGCGTCCAGCTCGCCGGTCGGCTCGTCGGCGAGCAGAACCCGCGGCTGGTTGGCCAGCGCCACCGCGATCGCGACCCGCATCTGCTGCCCTCCGGAGAGCTGCCCGGGACGCCGATCGGCGCAGTCGGCGACACCGAGGCTGTCCAGCAGCTCGGCGGCGCGCTCCCGGCGCTCCTCCTTCGCGGTACGTGCCGCCGTCATCGGCAGGTCCACCATCTCCCGCGCGGTCAGGTAGGGGATCAGGTTGCTCGCCGTCTGCTGCCGGACGAACCCGACGGTGTGCCGCCGGTAGTTCACCCGGTCCGCTCGGGACATCGCCAGCAGATTCCACCTGTCGACCCGGACCCGCCCGGCGGTCGGGGCGTCGATGCCGGCCAGGATGGAGAGCAGCGTCGACTTGCCTGACCCGGAGGCGCCGACGACGGCGACCAGCTCGCCGCTCTCCACGGTCAGGTCCAGTCCCTGTAGTGCCTGCACCTCGATCGAACCGGTCTGGTAGATCCGGACCAGGTTCTCGCAGACGATGAGCGCGTCCCGGCCGAACTCGGGCGCCCGCGCGGACGGCTGCGGCAGGGACAGCGGTGTGCTGGACATTGCGTCCTCCGTCCGGGTCGTGCCGAGCCTGCCTCGGGTAGTGGTCCGGCCCACCGATCGGGCACCTGGTGTTACCTGGCTGGCACGCCTGGTTGCCTGATGCGTCAAGAGCCCTGACTGCCCTGCCGGTGCTGACGCAATTGAAGCAGTTTCGCAATCGGCGGCTCCGTTGACCATGCCCCTGCACGTTTCGCCGCCCCGCAGGTCGAGCGAAACCGGTGAAGAACCGCCACGGGTTGTGTGGTGGCCCCCGCTGAGGCACCGGGGCGACCTCGCGGACCCGCCGGGGCATCCTTCCGGTGTCCTCAGAAAGTCCTCAGACATTCGAAAAGGTTCGGCGCGACTGTTCCCGCAGGCTCTGAACCGGGTCCGCACCGGCGGCCCCGGAGCAGAGGGAGAGCTGCCGCAGTGACCACGGGTCATAGCACCGCCGATGCCGTCGGCATGGGCCAGGGCGGTCTGCAGGAACAGAGCCGACGGGCCTGGCGAAAGAGATCCGGAGAGACCATCCGGAACAGCTGTGACACGGGGGGCCGGGGCGGGCGGCGGTCACCGGATGTCGTACGTGCCCCGGCTCAGCCAGCGACGGCCGAGCAGGTCTATACCGACCTGGTGGCACAGAATGGCGCGTCCGTTCGCGCGTACCTGCTCCGTCTGACCCGCAACCAGAGCATCGCCGAGGACGTCTATCAGGAGACCCTGCTACGGGCGTGGCGTCACCGGCAGAGGTTGGTCGGCCGGGAGGGCTCGATCAGGAGCTGGCTGTACACGGTCGCGCACAACGCCGCCGTGGACCAGCTGCGTGGACGACGGTCGCAGCCGGTGGGCGGTGATGTCTGGGACAGTATCCAGCAGCCCGTTCCGGACCATGCCGATGCGGTCGTGGCCAGTGCCTGCCTCATGCCGGCCCTACGCCGGCTGACCGCGGAGCACCGTGACGTGATCTTCGAGCTCTACTACCGTCGCAGTACGGTGACCGAGGCCGCGAGATCCATCGGCATACCGCCGGGAACCGTCAAATCCCGGGCTCACTACGCCGTCCGGGCATTGCGGGCCGAGCTGGTGTCGGCGGCTTCGTCCGGTTCGGGAAGCCCTTCATGAGCCGGCGGCACACCTCCGGGTTCAGCATTCTCGGCATGGACCGGGATCCGACCCCCGGAGACCCGGATCAGATCGATCAGCTGGCCCGCTTCTACGAGGAGATCCGGGACGACGCCCAGACCGGTGTGCGGGTCCTCGGGCGGGGCGGATCATTGTCGAGAGCGCGCGGCGAATCGATGGAGAAGCTGCGGGACATGCTCGACAGCCTGCCACGCAAGCTGCAGCAGGCAGTTGACTCCTTCGACACGGCGGCACAGGCGTACCGCATCTACAGCCGGGCGCTGCGCGAGCAGCAGACCCGCATCGACACCGCGATGGATCAGGCGACCGAGGCCGTGCAGGTGGTACGGCTTGCCGTGCCGCGAGTGGCTGTCGATGCCACATCGGAGCAGGAGGCGGCGGCGCGGGCGTCGGCCAACGAGATCGCCGGCGCACGGGACCAGCTCTCGGCCGCGCAACGGCTAGCCGCCGACGCCCGCCGACTGCGGGAGGCCGCGTCAGCGCGATGCAATCGGACGCTCGACGACGCCGCATCGAAGGCCATCAAGCCACCGCCGAGGCGCAACTTCTTCCAGCGCATCGGCGACTTCTTCCGGAACAACCCAATCCTCCGCTTGATCATCGACATCGCGATCGCTGTCGTCGGGGTGCTGCTGCCGGTGGTCGGCATCGTGCTCGCCACAGTGGCCCTCGTGGTGACGGTGGCGGTCCAGGCTGCGAACGGAAACTTCGAGTTGGGCACGCTCGTGGTGGGCCTGGTGGCTCTCGTACCCGGAGCGAAGCTGTTCGGTCCGTTCGTGCGAGGTGCGAAAGCGGTAGCACCCGGCCTGGTGAAGACGGCCGGCAGCGGAGCCGCGGCATTCGGCCAGTTCGGCCGGAACAACACCGTCATCAGTGGCCTGCTCCGGTTGGGTGGCCGCGGTGGTGGCTTCGGCAACCAGGTGGTGGCCGATTTCGGTAAGGGCGTGGTGGAGGAGGTCGCAACCGTCGGCCTCAACAAGCTCGGAAAGGCCAACGACGCAGACTTCAACGCCGCCTCGATCTTCGGCGGTGCGGCGGCGGGTGCCGCCGCCGGAGGGCTCGCCGACGGCTTCCGGAAGGGCTTCACCGGTGACCCGGATTTCGATCTCTCTCCCGGTGGTGGCACCGAGGGCTTGTCGGGGGCGAACACCGCACGTGGTGGTGACGGTGTGCCCGCCGGTGACGTTCCCAGCGGGGATCGCGCATCGGCCACCGAACCTGTCGCCGCGGGTAGCGGGCCGCCGGGTGCATCCACCGTCGTCGACACACCGGCGAGTAGCCCGGCACCGTCGTCTGCTTCCGGCGGCGACGGCTCTGTCGGCGACGTCCCGGCACCGACTGCTGCTCCACCGCAGCCAGCTCCAGCACCGGTGATCAGCGGCGCACCCGCTGCCGGCGGTGGGGCCGGCGTTGCCGATCCGGCCACCGCTGCTCCTGCGCCGACGCGACCGCAAGGAACGGGCGCCCCGGCAGGACAGGGGCCGGGCACGTCGGGTTCCGTGCCCGAGGCTGGCTCCCCGAAGGGGACGCTCCCCGACACCAGTGGATCCTCACCGCCGGGGGCGGCCGCCGGCGGACCGACCACCGGGGGAGCAACGCCGCAGGGACCGGTGGCGGATGGTGGCACGGCGGATGCGCTACCGGGATCGGACCAGCCCGAGGCGGTCACCGAACCGGCGGCCAAACCGGTAGACGCCGGGCCGGTACAGCCGGACGCGCCCCCGAACGGCGAGGAGGCACCGGACGTCCGCAAGGTCGACGAGGAGCCGGCCGGTGAGAAGTCCGTCGAGGAGCGCGCGGGCGAGGCGGTGACGGGGATCGTCTCCAGCGGTGCGAGCGACGCGGCATCGGCCGCCATCGAGAACGAGGAAGCCGAGGATCCGCCGACCGACGCGCTGGTCGAGGCGGCAATGAAGGCGGGATTCGTGTTGGGCGCAGCTGATGCCGCCACGGGGGCGTCAACGTCCGACCACGACACCGGCATCACCAGGAAGTTCCGCAGGTAAGGGCCCACCGGCTGCCCGCCGGTGGCTGTTCAAGAGATCAAGGAGTGTCACCATGCCGGATTTCGCGGTCAACAGTGAAGAGACCGCCCAGACCTCGGCGGCGCTGCTGAACGACTTCTCGCAGCTTCAGGACAAGCTGGTCGAGGTACGTGGCAAGGTGCAGAACCTGCTCGCGCAGGGCTATCGCACCCCGGCCGCCCAGCAGAAGTTCCAGCCGTTCTTCGACGAGTTCGCCAAGGGATTCGACCAGGTGAACCAGGGCCTGCAGGGCATCGGCAACTACGTCCGTTCGGTCGGCGAGGCATTCGCCTCCACCGACCAGGACCTCGGCTCGCGTCTCGGCTGATCGCCGTTTCCAACGGATCGGACACGCCCGGCGTGCGCAAGCGCTGGGCGTGTCCGCTTGAGAAGAAAGGAGGAGGGTCGAGATGCGGCTCAACGTCAGTCTGGTCTCCGACGCCTCACCTGCGGCGGAGCCGCTGGTCGTGGAGGCGGAGCCGGGGACCTCGGTGGGGACGTTCGCCGCGGAGCTGGCCGACGCCGTCGGCGGTCGTCCCGGCACGCTGTTCCACGGTGCCCAACCCCTGGACCCGGGACTCTCGCTGGCCGCAGCGCGGCTGGGTGCCGGCGCCGAGTTGGGCCTGAATCGTCCGGCCCGGCCAACGGCAGGTCGGGCGGGTGCGGTGGAGGTGCGCCTGGTGGGCGGCCCGGGAGCCGGCGGGATCGTGCTCCTCCCACCCGGGGAGTACGAGGTGGGCAGCGCGCCCACGTGCCGGGTACGCCTTGCCGGTGCTGTGCCGCCGGTCGCCGCTCGGCTGCTGGTCACTGTGGACCGTACGGTCGCGGTCACCGCGGTCACGGCTGTCGAGTTGGATGGCGTTGCCCTGGACGGCACCGCTGAGTGGCCGGCTGGCCGTCAACTGGCGGTCGGCGGCATCCTGCTCGAACTGGCAACCGGCGTGCCGGTACGCGCCCCGGTGACCCGTGCGGCGGACGGCTTCACCTGGGAGTTCAACCGTCCGCCGCGATTCTTCCCGAAGATCATGGGCGGGCAGTTCCGGCTGCCCGCCGCGCCGACCGAGTCCGACAAGAGCCCGATCGGCCTGGTGACGTTGCTGCTGGCCCCCGCGATCGGCGCGCTGGTGGGCATTCTCGCGACAGGCAACTGGCGGTTCATCTTCCTCGCGCTGGTCTCTCCGCTCGCTGCGCTGCTGACTCAGTTCGGTGCCAAGCGCCGCGGTAGGCAGAGTTACGCCGAGCGGATGCAGGAGTACGAGGAGAAGCTTCTCCGGGTCCGTGCCGACATCGACGAGGCGGTGTTGGAGGAGCAGCGGGCCCGCCGGTACGCCTACCCGGATCCGGCGTTGACCGGCCGGATCGCGACCCTGCCGGGTGAACGACTGTGGGAGCGGCGCTGGCGTGACGACGATTTCCTCGCCCTGCGGGTCGGTACCTGTTCGATGCCGTCGGGGGTGCGGGTGGAGGATCCGGCGCTGGACGAGCACCGCCGAATCACCGCGCCCGAGCTGGGCCAGGTGCCGGTGGCCGTGGACGTTCGCGACAGCGGTGTGGTCGGGGTGGCCGGGGACCGCCTGGCCCGGCTGGCTCCCTGGCTGGTGGCGCAGGCGGCCGTGCTGCACAGCCCCGACGATCTGCGTATCTGTGTGCTCACCGACGCCGCCGGTGAGCAGCGCTGGTCGTGGCTGCGCTGGCTTCCCCATACCCGGGCCGACGGCGAGGAGGCGTACGTCCGGATCGGCACCAGCGCCGAGTCGGTGTCGCGGCGCATCGCCGAGCTCAACCGGGTGATCGCGGCGCGGTCGGCCGGTGACCAGGCGAGCGGGCCGGAACGGGGTGGTGCAGCCGGCGATCCGGACATCCTGGTGGTGTTCGACGGTGCGCGGCGGTTGCGGTCGATGCCCGGCGCGGTCACGCTGTTGCGGGACGGTCCCGCCGTCGGCGTCTACGTGATGTGCCTGGAGCCGGAGGAACGGCTGCTGCCCGAGGAATGCCGGGCGGTGGTGGTGTCCGGCGCGGACGGCGCGTCGCTGCGGACCGCCAAGACGGCGCTGGTCGCCGGCATTCGCGCCGACGAACCGGACGCCGGATGGTACGAGCGGGCGGCCCGGCGGATGGCGCCGTTGGGGGTGTCCGGCGACGGCGACGAGGCGGTGCTGCCGCCGTCGGCACGGCTGCTCGACGTCCTCGACCTGGAGCCGCCGACGCCGGACAGGATCGCGGCGGGTTGGGCGGTCCGGCCGGCCAGCACCGAGGCGGTGCTCGGCGTCGGGTTGGACGGCCGGTTCGCGATCGACCTGGTACGCGACGGCCCGCACGCCCTGATCGCGGGAACCACCGGAGCCGGCAAGTCGGAGTTGTTGCAGACCCTGGTGGCCACGCTGGCGGTGGCGAACCGGCCGGACGAGATGACCTTCGTGCTGGTCGACTACAAGGGCGGTAGTGCCTTCGCCGAGTGTGAACAGCTGCCGCACACCGTCGGCATGGTGACCGACCTGGACACCCACCTGGTCGAGCGGGCGCTCACCTCGCTCGGCGCGGAATTGCGCCGTCGCGAGCACGTGCTGGCCGCGGCCGGCGCCTCCGACATCATCCGCTACCAGGAACGCCGAGCCCGGGACGCGAGCATGCCCGCGATGCCGCGGTTGGTGCTGGTGATCGACGAGTTCGCGTCGATGGTGCGCGAGCTGCCGGACTTCGTCACCGGGCTGGTCAACATCGCGCAGCGCGGCAGATCTCTGGGGATTCACCTGGTCCTGGCCACCCAGCGGCCGTCCGGAGCGGTGACCCCGGACATCCGGGCGAACACGAACCTGCGGATCGCCCTGCGCACCACCGACCAGGGCGAGAGCCGGGACATCATCGACGCACCCGACGCGGGTGAACTGTCGCCGCGCACGCCGGGTCGGGCGTACGCCCGGCTGGGCTACGCCGCGCTGCTGCCGTTCCAGGCTGGCCGCATCGGCGGCAGACGACCGGTGCTGGGGGACCGGGCCGACGAGGTGCGCGTCGAGGTCACCCACGTGAACTGGTCACGGCTGGGCGACCCGGTTCCGGCCCGCCGCTCGTCGGCTGCCACGTCTGGTGGCCCGGCCGACACCGACCTGCGGGAACTCGTCGCGGCTGTCGTCGCGGCGACCGACAGGCTCGGGGTGCCGCGGCAGCCGAGCCCGTGGCTGCCGGCGCTCACCGAGGTGGCACAGTGGGCGGATCTCCCTCAGCCGCCCCCGGCCACGATCCCGGGCGACCTGGGTGCGGTCGCCTACGGCATCGTCGATCTGCCCGCTTCGCAGAGCCGCGAGCCGTTGCTGTTCGACACCGACCGTACCGGGCACGTGTTCTTCATCGGATCCGGCCGCAGCGGCCGTTCGCAGGCGCTGCGTACCCTGGCGGTCGCGCTGACCACCCGGCACTCCAGCGCCGACCTGCACCTGTACGCCGTCGACTGCGGCAACGGTGCGCTGCTGCCGCTGGTCGGGTTGCCGCACTGCGGCGCGGTGGTGGACCGGCTACAGACCGAGCGCCTCGATCGCCTGCTGACCTGGTTGAACAGTGAGTTGACCAGACGGCAGGCCTGGTTCGGTGAACAGGGCGTCGCGGACCTGGCGGAGCAGCGGCGCAACGCCGCCGCCGATCGGCGACTGCCACACGTGGTGCTGCTGGTCGATCGTTTCGAGGTGTTCGAGCGAGACTTCGCGACGTACGACAACGGCAGCTATCTGGAACGGCTGACCCGCCTGCTGCGTGACGGTGCCGGCGTCGGTGTCCACGTCGTGCTGGCCGGCGACAAGGTGCTCGGCTCGGGCCGGTTCGCCGGCGCCACCGAGGAGAAGCTGGTGTTGCGCCTCAACGACCGCAGCGACTACTCCCTGCTGGGTCTCAACCTGCGCGACGTACCCCCGGAGCAGGCACCGGGCCGGGCGATCCGGCTGGCCGACCACGCGGAGGCGCAGATCGCGGTCCTCGGTCCGGACCTCAGCGGGCAGGGACAGGCGGCGGAACTGACCGACATCGCCAGGCAGATCACCGTGCGGGACGCCACGGTGCCGGGGACCGCCCGGCCGCGCCGGTTCGCGGCGTTGCCCGACCTGATCGGGTACGCCGAGATGCGCCGGATGCTGCCGGAGCCGGGCCGTGCCCTGACCGCGATCGTCGGGGTCGGCGGCGACGAGGTCGTCCCGCTCGGCCCGGACCTCGCCGACATTCCGACCTTTGCGATCGGCGGGCCACCGCGTTCCGGCCGGAGCACCGCGCTGCTGTCGGTGGCACGGACGCTGCTGGCCAACGGCACCGGACTGCTCGTGGTCGCGCCGCGGCGCTCGCCACTGCGTGACCTGGCCGGGCAGCCCGGGGTGGCCGCGGTGGTGACCGACGCGGGCATCGCCGCGATGGACTTCCGGGATCTACTGAAGAGCATTCCGGAGGACACCGGGACGGTGGTCATCGACGACGCCGAACTGCTCGCCCAGTCGGACATCGACGGAGACCTCAACACCCTGGCCCGGGGTGCGGCAGGCAATGGGTGGGGCCTGGTGGTCGCGGGCAACGCCGAGGCGCTCAGTCTCGGCCTGGCCGGTTGGCTGACCCAGCTCAAACGTAACCGGGCTGGCCTGTTGATCGCACCGCAGAGCATCACCGACGGGGAGCTGATCGGGATGCGGATCCCACGGGGGATCGTCGGGCAGGCCGCCCGGCCAGGGCGTGCCTACCTGCATCTGGGCGACGGGGTGCTGACGGCCGTGCAGGTGCCGAAGGCGGACTGACAGTACGGGATCCGGTGGCGCCGGCTCGGCGTCGCCGGATCCCGTGGTGTTCGGGCGGCCGGTCAGGTGAAGCGCAGCGTTCCGGTGATCGCGTCGAAGACGTCGTACAGAGCGTCGGCCAGCGGCAGGTTCGGACTCATTCCGGTGACCACGAGGTACGATCCGGGCTGTCCCGGCACGGGAATGATCGTGTGCATGGCGACCATCACCGCGGACGTGCTCTCGGTCAGCTCGACGACCTCGGTTCCGGTGATCCGGGCGACGGTGCCGATCGCGGGCAGGGTGGCCGAGGTGACGGTGCGATCCCCGTGGCCGTTGATTCCGGCGGGGCGAGTCAGTTGCTGGGCGATGTCGGCCACCGATGGTTGCGTACCGTCCGGGACGGTGATCCCGAAGGCCGCCACGAACGCCATCAGCAGCCCGCCGTCGTCGTCGCGAGCAATCATGCCGGCCGCGGCCGCGGCGCCCTGCTGACGAGCCGCCCGCAGCAGGCGGCGTGCCTGGCGCAGCGCGTCGTCGACCGCGCTGCGCTGTTCGGCGGTGGACACCGCAGCCCGTAGCTCGCGTTGTTGCCGGCTGAAGTCCTGCCCCGCCAGGTCGTAGTCGAGCCAACCCTCCGGCACCTCGAAGGTAAATGATCCAGAGGTCGGTACGGGGGCGGTCACCGGCCACCGCCGAGGCTGTCGCCACTCTGGTCATCGACGGCGGTGAAGGCGTTGAGAATCACGTCGATCGCCTCGACGATGTCGTCGCACTCGTTGCGCAGCTGCTTGCGGCCAGCGTCCCAACGGTCCTCGAAGTTCTCCGCCGCGTCCCGGACCGGAGGTCCGACGGTCCGGTTGAAGTCCGCCGAGCTGCGCTTGACGCTGATGGTCCGCAGCACCTGCCGCATCGCGTCCGCTGCCTGTTGAAGATCTTCGCCCGGGATGACGATGTCTGATCTGGCCATGCGCCCGTCACGTCGGACACCCCGCGACGGTTCGGCGAATGTGACCTGGAACACAAGCCTCGAACCGGATCGGTGGCCCGGTCGTGAAGACCGCACCTGTCGAGCCCGATCGAAACGGAGGTGTCATCGTGTCCCGCACCCCGGTCCGCGCTCTGGCCGCCCCACTTGCCGCGGCCCTGCTCCTGGCGGGCTGCGCCGGGAACGAAGCCGCCGATCCGGCGGCGGCGCCCGTTCTCGCCGGTGGTGAGATCAAGCTGGTGGACGCACCGGCCTCCAGCGCCGGCCTGACCGGCGACGGTCGCGACGACAATGCCGCGGCAGCCAGCCCAGCATCTCCGGCGGCGGCCGGCACGACGCCTCCGGCGCCCGACCCGACGGCCCCCGGCCCGCAGGCCCCGGCCAAGTGGGTACAGCTCTCCACCAACAAGGCCACCATCGGGGAAACGGTGACGGACGTAACCGGGTTCACCCTCTACAGCTTCGCCCGGGACCCGGCCGAGCCGCCCGCCTCGGCCTGCACCGGCACGTGCGCCGAGAGCTGGCCACCGGTACTGATCCAGGCCGGGGGCCGGGTATTCGTCGACGGATTGCAGACCGACGACATCGGTGCGATCCGGCGGCCCGATGGTGGCGTGCAGGTCACCATCGCTGGCCGGCCGGCCTACCGGTTCGGTGGCGACACGGTGCCCGGCGACCTGAATGGACAGGGCGTCGACAACGTGTGGTTCGCGTTCGGGCCCGATGGAAAGGCCCTCGACGCACTGATCACCACGGCGGAGCTGAAGGCCGCGAAGCCGGATCGCACCAGCACGCTGACCGCGAAGGAAGGCAAGGACGGCCCGATCGTCGTCGACGACGACGGCGCGACGATCTACCGCTTCGACGGGGACGACACCGACCCGCCGGCCAGCAACTGCACGGACGCGTGCGCCGCACTGTGGCAGCCCGTGGTCGCCAGGAACGGCGGCAAGGTCAAGCTCAAGGGCATCGACGGCGACCGGGTCTGGTGGCTGAGCCGCAAGGATGGGACCAAACAGGTGACGTTGGACGGATCGCCGCTCTACCGCAACGTCGCCGACAAGAGCACCGACACGATCATCACCAGCGCCGCCACCCAGGGCTGGACGGCGGCCCGATGATCCGCCGTGCCGTCCTGCTGCTGCTCGCGGCGCTCACCGCCGTCCTGGCCGTACCGGCGGCCGTCTCGGCCGCTCCCGACGAGGTGGTCAAGGTCGCCGTGGTGCGAAGCCCCGAACAGAACGGCGGGCGCGCCGACTCCCTGGCACAGATCGCCCAGCGAACGCTCGGCGACCCGGCCCGCGCCGCCGAGATTCTCGACCTGAACCGGTCCCGTCCGCAGAGCGACGGCGGTGCCCTCACCGACTCCGGCGAGGTACGTCCTGGATGGGTTCTGCTGCTGCCGGCCGATGCGACGGGGCCTGACGTACGGCTCGGCCGGATCGGCTCCACCGCAGCCGCCGACAGCACGCCGTTGCTCACCTGGAAGGTCGCCGCCGCGCTGCTCGGCGCGGTGATCCTGGCTCTGCTCAGCCTCCTGGTGATCTTCCGCCGCCGGATCGTCGCCCGGCTTCGCCGACGTCGCCGCGCCTACGCCGACAACGCCCGGTGGCACCGCCAGATCCAGGAACGGATGCGTACGCGCGCGCAGCTGTCCGCCGAGTTCGCCGCCGACCAGAATCGTCCCGCGCTGGCCTGGCAGGCGTCCGCCGAACTGACCGCCGATCAGGTCGAGGCGTACGCTCTGCGCGTGGACACTGGCGCGGTGACCGCCTGGGTCACCGCCGACCACACCCCCCGAACGCCCTGGCTGGCCGAGGCCGACGGTGTGTGGACGCGCCCCGTCGACGCCGACGCCGGACGGCCCACCCGGGGTGACGAGGTCACGCCGTGCCTGGTGCGGGTCGGCGGAGACGACAACGGAACCCTGTTCGTGGATCTCACCTGGCTCGACGGCGTGCTGGCGATCGGCGGATCGGCCGGGGTCGCCATCGACGTCCTGGCCAACCTCATGGCCGACCTGACCCGCTTCCGTCCGGATCTGCCGGTGCTGTCGGTGCCGGGACTCGGCGGCCAGCCACCCGGCCTGCCACAGTCCGCACTACGCCTGCGATCCGTCACTGAGCTGCGGATAAGTGACTCTGGCCCGGAGACCGACGACGGGATGGTGCGCCTTGCCGCCCGCCGCCGCTCGCTCACCGCCCTGGCGGTGATCGCCGAGACGCCGTCGTCCGACGAGGCAGCGCATCTGCTCGCCGCCTGCGGGCCCGGCAGCGGGCAGGTCGCGATCGTGCTCGGCGATCTTCCGGGCGCGCGGTGGCGCTGGCACGCTGAGGCGGACGGAAAGGTCCGGCTGCCGGAGATCGGTGTGACGGCGACCGCGCCGTCCCGCTAGGCCACCGATGAAATCTCACGCCGGCCCGAACAGGACCGCTTCAGGAAGGCTCGCGATGTCCACGACCACATTCACCGCCGCCCCGGCAGCACCGGTGCGGCGCATCGGCCAGGCCCGGGTCGCGTACCTGCTGCTCTGGACCTTTCTCCTGGTCAACCTGGTGATCCTCCAGGTCATGTTCGCCCATCCGAGCCGGCCGGTGCCCAACACCCTGACCGGGATCGGCCGTTTCCTCGGCCTGCATCTGGGTTTCGTGATGGCACTGCAACTGCTGCTGATCGGTCGGGTGCCGTTCCTGGAACGGCGGATCGGCATGGACAAACTCACCAACTGGCACCGCTGGACCGGGTTCGCGATCTTCTGGCTGGTCGTACTGCATCCGACCTTCGTGATGCTCGGCTACGCACAGCTCGACCGGATCTCGTTCTTCGCCGAGATCCCGAACCTGGCCAAGCAGATGCCGGTACTACTCGGCATGATCGCCGCGGTCCTGATCGGCGTCATGGCGTTCACCTCGGTACGGATGGCCCGCCGCCGCATGTCGTACGAGACCTGGCACGCCATCCACCTGGTGGTGTACGTGGTGATCGTGCTCTCGGTGATCCACCAGATCTACGAGGGCGCCTCGTTCGCCAACAGCGACGTCACCAAGGCGTACTGGTGGGGGTTGTGGGCCTTCGCGGTCGGTTCGTTGCTGATCAACCGCCTGTTCGTGCCGCTGGTGCGCAACTTCCGGCACCGGCTGCGGGTCGTCGCGGTGGTGCCGGAGACCGACAACGCCGTGTCCGTCTACATTGCCGGCAACCGCCTCGACCGGCTGCGCGCCCGTCCCGGCCAGTTCTTCTGGTGGCGCTTCCCTGGGCACAACTCCTGGTGGCAGGTCAACCCGTGGTCGCTGTCCGCGGCACCCGACGGCCGCACGCTGCGGCTGACCGCGAAGGCGATCGGCTCCACCAGCGCCGGGCTGCGGCAGTTGCCGGTGGGCACCCGGGTCTACGCCGAGGGCCCGTACGGTGCCCTCACCACCGCCGGCCGTACCCGGGAGAACACACTGCTGATCGCCGGCGGCATCGGCATCACTCCGATCCGGGCGCTGCTGGAGGATCCGGAGCTGACCGGAGACGTGGTGGTGCTCTACCGGGCCCGCACCCCCGCCGACGCGGTGCTGATCGGTGAGCTGCGCAATCTCGTACAGGCCAGGGGTGCCCGCCTGCATCTGCTGACCGGTCGCACCGCCGACGGCAGCCAGCCGTTCAGCCCGGAGAGCCTGCGCGGCCTGGTACCCGACATCGCCGAGCGGGACGTCTATCTGTGCGGTCCCGCGGCGAT
Organism: Micromonospora sp. C51; assembly: GCF_018070435.1. NCBI lineage: Bacteria > Bacillati > Actinomycetota > Actinomycetes > Micromonosporales > Micromonosporaceae > Micromonospora > Micromonospora sp. C51. The sequence continues at coordinate 35,827 of NZ_JAGPXQ010000039.1, forward strand.
GGCCACCACCGTGCAGCGCAGCCTTCGCGCGCTGCGGGTCCCGGCCCGCCAGCGACATGTCGAGGCGTTCCGGTTGGGGGTGTGAATCTCAGCGGAGACGATCGCGCAGTTGCCGGGCACGACGGTCGACGAATGCGAAATTGAGGCGCCTGGCGGCGGCTTGCGCGTCGGTGACGAGAGACTGCGCCCGGTCGGGTTCGGTCCCGGCAAGCAGATCGGCATAGGCGATCTGGGTGCGGGCGACGAGCAGGGGGGAGCGCAGCCGCCGGTTAACGGTCAGGGCGAGGTCGTAGGCGGCCGCCGCCTCCTCGCGGTGGCCGACGGTGGCCAGTGCGAGGCCGAGCCCGTAGGCGATCGAACCCTCGGTGGTCGCGCCGGTGCTGGCGACCCGGTCGCGCCAGCCGTCGAGCAGTGGCACGAGCCGGGAGGCGGGGATGGGAAGGACGAGCCGGTGGCAGACCTCGGCCCACAGCATCAGGGAGGTCGACCAGAACTGGGGTGCGCCGCCGGCGGAGACGTCGAGGGAGTCGGTGAGCGCCCGGGCGTCGGCTGCCCGGCCGAGTTCGCACCACACGTAGGCCATGCCCGCCCGGAAGACCTGCAGCGTCGGGTTCTGGTCGAGGACCTGCCCCATGGCCTCGGCCACGTCTGCCAGTCGGTCCTGGGCCCGGCGGATCTGGAAGAGTTGGCCCGCGTAGCCGAAGAACGCCTCGGGCTGGCCGGTTGCCACGCCGAGTTCGAGGGCGGCGTTCGCGGCGGCCTCGGCTTCCGCCAGGTCACCGTCCAGGAAATGGTGCATCGACGACGTCTGCGCGTTGGTCCAGCGGACGAAGGGTTCCGGGCTGCGCTGGGCGAACGCGTTACGGATGTCCTTCTCCCGGTTCATCACCTCGCGGTCGCCGCGCTCAAGCGCGATCTCGTGGTGGGACATCGAGAGGATGCCGCGCAACCGCGCGTCACCGGTTCGCTCCGCGGCCGTGATGCCCGCCTGCAACAACTGCTCACGACGATCAAGGGCGTCCAGCGTGCGCAGGGCGCTTTCGGTGAGCCGCACAACGTGCGCGAGGACGTGGTCGTCGCCGGCCTCGTGGGCGAGCGTCACCGCCCGGGCGGCGGCCTCTTCCAGATCCTCGGCGGCGGTGGCATGGATCTCGATGGCGAGAATCGCGTGGAGCAGCGCACCGTCCGCCGGGTTGGGCTGCGCGGCGATCGCACGACGCAGGATCTGGACCCGGTCGTCGTCTGTCGTCCCGAATCCGCTGACGTCGCCACGGTTGTTGGCGAGGGCGGCACGAACGAGAAGGTCGTCGTGGTGGAGTTCGATCGCGAGGCGACCGGCTTCGAGCAGCGTCTCACGGTGCGCGGGGTCACCGGATTGACGCTGCGCGGTGCCGAGACCGACGAGGCATTCACAGCGTTGCACCGTGGGACCGGCGGGAATGAGCTCAAGGGCGTGGCGATACCAGATGACCGCCTCGTCCGGTGCCACGTGAGTCAGCGCGTAGGCGCCCGCCCGCCGCGAATATTCCGCTGCCTTGGCCCGGTTCGCAGGTGCGACGGCATGGATCCAGTGGTGGGCGATCTCGGCCGCCCGCTCGCCCGCGTCATCGCCGACACGTCGCTCCATCGCCATCGCGACCGCCTGGTGGATGAACGCCCGCGCGGTGGGTTTCAACTCGGCGTACAGCGTGTGGGCGACGATGGCGTGCGTGAACGCGAATCGCCCGACGGCGTCGGTGACGAGAGCGTTGTCGATCGCCGGCGCCAGCCGTTCGAACGTTTGCAGTGGAGCTTCGCCGAGCAGTTCGGAGAGAAGATCGAGCTCGAAGTCCCGGCCCAGCACCGACGCGGTGTCCAACGCTCGGCGCGTTTCGGATCCGAGGCGCTGGACACGGCGGCCCACGACCTCCCGGACGCTGACGGGCAGGCCCCGGGTCAGCAGCCGTGTCGGAGTCGCCCAGCGGCCGTCCTGCTGGCGGCTGATCGCCCCGGTCTCGGCGAGATGACGCAGAATCTCGGTGACGAAGAACGGGTTGCCCTCCGTCTCGGCGCGCAGCAGATCCCGCAGCGTGAGCCAGTTGTGGTCCATCTCGTGGCCGGCGATCGTCTCCAGCAGGCCGAGCATTTCGCTGTTGTCGAGACCGCGCAGGGCCAGCCGGGTCGTCCCCGGCTCGCGATGGGTGGCGGCCAGCAACACGTTCAGCGGATGCGAGGCGTCGAAGTCGGAATCGCGGAAAGTGGCGATCACCAGGACCGGCGTCGTCAGGGCGCGCTCGGCGAGGTGCCGCAGCAGAGCGAGTGTCTGCATGTCCGCCCAGTGCAGGTCGTCGAGCACGACGAGCACCGGTCCACTGCGTATCGAGACGGCATCGAGTATGTCGAGGACCGAGTTGTAGAGCGCGAATCGGGCCGAATCCGATTCCAGGTTCACCGCGCTCGCGCCACCCAGCAGCGGTGCGAGCGCGTCGCGGCGGCTGTCGACCACATCGTGGGCATCGCGGTCGAGATCTGTCAGCACTTCCCGCCAGGGCTGATAGGGAATCGACAACTCCTCGTCGCAACGCCCGTACAGCACCACCGCCTCGTGCTGCACCGTGGCCGCGAACACCGAACACAGCGTCGTCTTACCTATGCCCGCCTCGCCGCTCAGCAGCACCATCCGACGCTGCCGCGAGGCGAGCACCTCCTTCCACGCGTCCGCGAGCGTCGCGCGCTCGTGTCGCCGGCCGGTGAAGCCGAGACCTGACGACATCGCCAACCGAGCGGGTAGGGCCCGGTCATGTCCTGCCTCCGCACCGGCCGGTGCCTGCGTGACGGGCCCGATGAACTGGTAGCCGCGGCGATAGACGGTACGGATCAGCCGGTGTTCCTTGCCGGCGTCGCCGATGGCCAGCCGGATGGCGCGGAGCACGGTGGTGACCGCGGCGTCGGTCACGAAGCGGTCGCCCCACACCGAGTCGAGGAGCTCTTCCTTGGCGACGACTCGGTCTCGGTGCCGGATCAGGTGCAGTAGCACGTCGAAGGCCCTCGGCTCCAGCGGGACACGCTTGCCTGCGAGCCGGAGTTCGTAGCGGGCGGTGTCAAGCTCGAACCCGTCGAAACGGTACGGAGCTCCTTCCACGGGCGGACGATACCACCCACGCCGGTCTGAGCCCGACGCGCGACTGATGGCATGATCCTTACTCCGCTCGACCGGTCGGAGACCTCGTGACTGACTTGCGCCGCTCCCCGCACGCACCGGCGTCACGGCCGCGTGTCGGCCGCCTGCTGATTCTGCTCTTTCCGGCCACGGCGGCCATGTACGCGCTTTTCAACGGCATCTCGGCGGTCATCCTCCCGGCGCAGGTCGAGGCGGTGGACCCGGCGTCGAAGGTCGGCAACCTCGCCTTGCTCAACACGCTTGCCGCCGTCGCGACGATGGTCGCGATTCCCGTCGGTGGTGCCCTGTCTGACCGCACGCGTTCCCGGTTCGGCCGCAGGACGCCGTGGGTCGCCGGGGCCGCGGTGGTCTCGGCTGTCGCCTGCATCCTCATGGGCTTGGCCGACAGCCTGCCGGGGCTGATCGCGACCACAATGGTGTTGTGGTTCGCGGCGAACCTCTACTCCGGCGCGATCACCGCGATCCTGCCCGATCGGGTTCCCGATGACCGCCGTGGTCTGGCGGCCGGAGTCATCGGGATGGGTACGCCGGCCGGCGTTGTGCTGGGCGTTCAGATCGCCAGCCGGATGAGCCAACTGACCGCCTATGCCGTCATCGCCGTGGTGCTGCTGGTCACCACCGTGCTGCTGTTGGTCGGAGCCCGGGAGGGGTCGGCGCGGGACCTGCCGCTCGCCGTGCGTGAGCGCTGGCGTCTCGGCGAGCGGCTGCGCTCGTTCTTCGCCGCCTTCGCCGCCCGCGACTTTCGGCTGGCATTCGCCAGCCGGTTCATGCTCTTCGCGTCCTACTACGTGGTCAGCGGCTACCTCTTCTACACCTTGCAGGACTACATCGGCTCCGAAAACGTGCCGGGCGGCGATGTGGCCGCGGCGGTGACCACCATGCTGACACTGAGCATCCTGGTGTGGGTGGTCGTGGCTGGCCTCACGGGCTGGATCGCGGACAAGGTGGATCGCCGGAAGATGGTCGTCGGGGTGAGCGCCCTCGGCGTCGCCGCGTCGATGACCATCCCCCTGGCGATGCCCACCTGGACCGGAATGCTGATCTACGCCGCCTGTCTGGGCGCCTCGATCGGCACCTACTTCGCAGTCGACCTGGCAGTCATGTCCCTGGTCCTGCCCGATGCCGACAGCGAGGGCCGTGACCTGGGAATCCTGCAGGTGGCCACCGGCTTGCCCCAGCTGCTGGCCGCGGCGGTGGCCGGTGCGTTGATCACCTGGTTCGGCGGTTATCCGGCGCTGTTCGTCTTCGGATCCCTGTGCGCGGTGGCATCCGGGCTGCTGATGCTACGTATCCGCAGCATCCGATGATCGCGGAGCGGCGCAGAAAAGTGCGTGGCGCACCGCGGCGGCCCGCTGCTAGTTTGTCGAGGCCGTGCCAGAGACCGAGGAGGTGATACCCGTGAACGTTTTCGACATGGGTGCTCTCCCCGTAGTCACGGTTGGGCGATAGGTCGTCCGGGAGCGCCGTTCACGAGCACTCCCGAAAGGCACGACCCATGCGATTCACCTCTGCGCAAGACCTCGATGGCGGTGTCGTCGAACGCGAGTTCACTCTCGGCGAGATCCCCGGCATCCTGTGGACACCCGCATCCGCAACAGCGCCGGTCCCGCTGGTGCTGCTCGGCCACCCTCCACTCGGGCTGGGCAGGATGTACCCCCGTCTGGTGGCGCGGGCCCGGTGTGCCGTGGCGGATGGGTTCGCCGCAGCCGCGATCGAGCTGCCCGGCAGCGGTGATCGGCCCCGTTGGGACGCCGTCGAACAGGCCCGCGTCGACCTGCGCCGGGCGCTGGAGGCCGGCGAGCGGGTCGACGACGAGATCATCGATGCCCTCATCCTCCCGCTCGTCGACAAGGCGGTCCCGGAGTTCCAGGCCGCCCTGGATGCTCTCCTGTCGCTGCCCGAGATCGGCGGTCCGGTCGGGTACTCGGGGGGAGTGATCTCCATCGGCATCCAGCTTGCGGTGGTGGAGCCGCGCATCGTGGCCGCCGGCTTCTTCGCCGGGAGTTTCGTGCCGCGCATCATGTTCGAGCAGGCCCGAAAGGTCACCATTCCGCTGCACGTGCTGTTGCAGTGGGATGACGAAGGGAACGACCGTCAGGCGGCCCTCAAGCTGTTCGACGCCTTCGGCTCGAAGGAGAAGACGCTGCACGCCAACATGGGCGGACACACCGGTGTTCCCTGGTACGCGGGGGAAGGCGCGGCCGAGTTCTTCGCCCGGCATCTACGCTAGTGCGACGCCGCACTGACCGTGCGCCGGGGGCGATCCGGACGCAGGCGGTACCAGCTCCTGGCAGGCGGCGCGGAACCAGCTCGGCCGCCGCGATCCTTCAGTCGATGGATTCGGTCGACGGTCGATCGGCGCTCGGCTGAAGAAGGTCTTCGACGCCGTGTAGGAATGTCTCGGACACCAGCGCGGGGTCGAAGAGGCATCCGGCTGCCATGGCGCCGTCGCGGAGCATGACGAAACGGCGCGCGGCCGGGTCAGCCGTTTCCGGGTGAACCTGCGCCATCAGCTTGCTGAGCGTGTCCAGGAACCACTGCCGGTGGGCGATGATCTCCTGGCGCACGGGGTGTCCCGTCTCGGGATACTCCGCTGCGGCGTTCAGGAAGGCGCAGCCACGAAAGCCGGGGGACTGGATGTTCTGAGCTATGGAACCGGCAATGGCCAGGAGCGGGTCGACCGGTGATGAATCGGTGGCGATGGCCGCGTCGACCGTGCCGCGCTCCATCTCATGGACTTCGCGTAGGTAGGCGAGAATGAGGTCGTCCTTGCTCGGAAAGTGCCGGTAGAAGGTCGCCCGGGTCACCTTCGCCTCGGCGATGATCCGGTCAACGCCGACGGAGTGGATGCCCTCCGAGTAGAAGATCCTGGTTGCTGTGGCGAGAAGCCGGAGGCGTGCCTCAGAGGGCCGAGTGTCGGGTTTGCCACGCGTCATGCCCTCAACTTTAGCGAACAGAACGTTCGGTCTGAGGGAAGCGAGCGACCTCAGGGTCCAGCAGCGCCACGTCGATGACGGCGCGTCGCGCGATGCGACGAAGAAGGGGCGGCGGGCTTTCGGCGAGGGCCGTGGTGCGCGGTGGTCGCGCGATACCGAGGCGGCGGACAGAACGTTCGGTCTTGACGGTACGAGCCAGTCCTGGCATGCTTGCGGAGACAGAACGTTCGTTCTCTCACTCCTCCGTTGGAAGGGTCATCCGTGACCACCATTGCTGCTTCGCCCGGTATCTCCGAGGCTGCCTCCGCGCTGCGGCGGCTGTACTTCATCCGCTTCGCGTTCGCCATCGTGTGGGCCGGCGTGACGATCGCCACCGCCAAGGAGATCGGTCCGCTCGCGGTGGCGCTGTTCGTGCTCTATCCGTTGTTCGACGTGGGTGCCGCCATCTACGATCTTCGTTCGTCACGGGCCACCGGCTCGCCGGCCCTGCTGTATGTGAACATCGCGGTGAGCCTCGTCGCGGCGGTCGGAGTGGGTGTCGCCGGAGCGTCCGGCGTTTCCGCTGTCCTGCGGGTCTGGGGTGCCTGGGCGATCGTGGCCGGTCTGGTCCAGTTGGTCGTAGGTGTCACCCGTCGGCGGATGGGCGGCCAGTGGCCGATGATCATCAGCGGCGGCCTCTCGGTGCTGGCCGGCGGGTCCTTCATCGTCGCAGCCGCCGCGGAGCACCCGTCGCTGATCAATGCGGCTGGCTACGCCATTCCCGGCGCCATCTTCTTCCTGATCGCGGCCGTCCGTCTCGGCCGTGCCGCGAAGGGCAACTGACATGACCTCACTTGAGTACGACGTCGTCGTGATCGGTGCCGGTCCGGTCGGGGAGAACGTTGCCGACCGGGTCGTGCGGGGCGGGCTGACCGCCGCCATCGTCGAGCGGGAACTGGTCGGTGGGGAGTGCTCGTACTGGGCCTGTATGCCCACCAAGGCGTTGCTGCGCAGCGCGTCCGCGTTGCGGGCGGCTCGCCAAGTGCCGGGTGCTCGGGAGGCTGTGACGGGCAACCTGGACGCGGCCGCGGTGCTCGGCCGGCGCGACTCCTTCGCGTCCCATTGGCGGGACGACGGGCAGGTTTCCTGGCTGGAGTCGGCCGGTATCGCCCTGCACCGTGGTCAGGGGCGGATCGCTTCCGCCCGCGTTGTCGAGGTGGCCGGCGTGGACGGTGTCACGACCAGGCTGACCGCGCGGCGCGCGGTGGTCGTCGCGACCGGCAGCAGCGCACTGTTGCCGGACATTCCGGGTCTGCGTGCGGCGGCGCCGTGGTCCAGCCGTGAGGCCGCCTCGGCCGGGTCGGTTCCCCGTCGACTCGCCATCATCGGTGGCGGCGTGGTGGCGACCGAGATGGCGACCGCGTTCGCCGCTCTGGGGTCTTCGGTGGAGGTGCTTGCCCGTGACGGTGTGCTGCCGTCGGCGGAGCCGTTCGCCGGCGAGTTGGTCACGGAGTCGCTGCGCGAGGCCGGTGTGGCGGTACGCCTCGGCGCGGAGGCCGTTTCCGTCGACCGCGACGACCGCGGAATCGTCCACATCGCAACTGTCGACGGCGAGCGGGTCGAGGCGGACGAGGTGCTGGTGGCGATCGGCCGCACGCCCAACACTCAGGACATCGGCCTCGACCGCGTGGGACTGGTGCCGGGTGCCTGGCTGGCGGTCGACGACACGCTGCGCGTGGTCGGCGGCGGCGGGTGGCTGTATGCCGCGGGTGATGTGAACCGGCGGGTGCTGCTGACGCATCAGGGCAAGTATCAGGCGCGCGCGGTGGGCGATGCGATCGTTGCCCGGTCGAAGGGTGAGAAGGTCGAGGACGGCCGGTGGGGGCGGCACGCCGCGACTGCCGATGAGCGTGCGGTGCCACAGGTGGTGTTCAGCGACCCGGAGATCGCCTCGGTGGGGCTGACCGCGGCTGCGGCCGAGACGGCCGGACTGCGGGTTCGGGTCGTGGACTACGACCTGGCAACCGTCGCCGGAGCCAGCCTGCAGGCCGATGGCTACAAGGGACACGCCCGCATGGTTGTCGACGAGGACCGGAAGGTGATCGTCGGCTTCACCCTCGCCGGTCCGGACGTCGCGGAACTGATCCACGCTGCGACGATCGCCATCGTCGGAGAGGTCCCGCTGGACCGACTGTGGCACGCGGTGCCGGCGTACCCGACGGTCAGCGAGGTCTGGCTGCGCCTGCTGGAGACGTACGGCCGCTGACGGGGAGCCGAGCGCTCCGACAGCTACGAAGACGCCTCCCACGCGGTCGCGACGCCCGTTGCCGCTGACGTCTTCGGCACGCTCGTGGGGACGCAGGTCGCGTTCAAGGGGTTGTTCTCGGAGGTCGAGCTGTCCTGACACGTCCGAGCAGGGCTCAGCTCTCCTCGGTGCCGGCGAGCAGGGCTTGCCGCAGGGCCAGTCGGTGCTCACGGCGGATCTGCGCCTCGCGGTAGCGGTGCCGGTCGCCGTCGGTCTGAGGTAGCAGTGGCGGCGCTGGCCGGGGTTGGCCGTCGTCGTCGACGGCGACCATGACCAGGTGGGCGGTGGCCACATCGGTCGGTGGTACGGCGCGGTCCCCTCGGTCGGCGGGGACCTTTACGGTGACCTCCGGGCCCCGCCGGCGGCATGGGCCGTACGATGGCGGTGGTGCTGGTTCGTCCCGTCCGGGTGGGTGGGGCGTCGTAAGAGGGAACCCGGTGTGAATCCGGGACTGCCCCGCAGCGGTAAGTGGGAACGACCGCCGTCAACAAAGCACTGGACCGTGAGGTCTGGGAAGCGACGGCCAGTAGGCGACCTGGTGTCATGCCCGCGAGTCCGAAGACCTGCCAGTGCTGCGCACGCCGCCGGTGTGCGCCGCCGGCGGCCGCTCGGGAGGGCCAGGGCGGAAGCCGGTACCTAAGGTGTATCCGTCTTCCCCTTCCGTGTCCGCCGGACACTTCGAGGGAAGGACCCCCTTGGTGAGTACCGCATTCGGGCAGAGCACCGTGCTCGGCTATCCACGTATCGGCGCCAACCGTGAGCTGAAGAAGGCTGTCGAGGCGTACTGGGCCGGCACCATCGACGCCGAGGCTCTGGCCACCACCGCCGCCGGTCTCCGGGCGCAGGTGTGGCGGACGCTGCGCGATGCCCGCCTCGACGCGATTCCGTCGAACACCTTCTCCTACTACGACCAGATGCTCGACACGGCCGTCGCCGTCGGCGCGGTCCCGACCCGGTTCGCCCGGCTGGGTCTGTCCGCGCTGGACACCTACTTCGCCATGGCCCGCGGAGTGGATGCCGAGCCGGCGCTGGAGCTGACGAAGTGGTTCGACACCAACTACCACTACCTGGTGCCGGAGATCGCTGCGGACACCGTCTTCACGGCCAACCCGGCGAAAGCGCTGGACGAGTACGCCGAGGCCCGCGACCTGGGCGTCACCACCCGGCCGGTGTTCGTCGGCCCGGCCACGTTCCTGCTGCTCGCCAAGGGAGATGATCCGTTCGCCCGGCTCGACGACCTGGTCCGGACGTACGCCCGGATTCTCGCCGCCCTGGCGGACGCGGGTGTCGGCTGGGTGCAGCTGGACGAGCCGGCCTACGTCGCCGACCGCAGCCCCGCCGAGATCGATGCCCTCCGTCGCGCCTACACCCGACTCGGTGAAATCGCACACCGGCCGCGGATCTTCGTGGCGACCTACTTCGGTGACCTCGGGGATGCGCTTCCGGCCCTGTTGGACACTCCGGTCGAAGCCGTCGGCGTGGACCTGGTCGCCGGACCGGGCAACCTGCACCGGCTCGCCGCCGCCGGCCCGCTGGGCGGCAGGACCATCGTCGCCGGCCTGGTCGACGGTCGCAACATCTGGCGTACCGACCTGCGGGCCGCCGTGACGGCCGGCGCGACGGTCGCCGGGCTTGCCGATCACGTCGCCGTCTCCTCGTCCTGCTCGCTGCTGCACGTGCCGGTCGACGTGTCCGCGGAGACGCACCTCGACCCCCGGTTGTCCGAGCGGCTGGCGTTCGCCCGGCAGAAGGTCGACGAGATCGTCGTGCTCGGCCGTGCGTTGCGCGACGGCACCACCGCGCTACCGGCGCCGTTGCCGTCCACCCCGGCGGCCTGGCGTCACGACGACGTACGCGGCCGCCTGGCCGCGCTGCGTCCCACCGACCGGCAGCGCGGTGAATACCCCAACCGGGCCGCTCGCCAGCAGGAACGACTGGGCCTGCCGGAGCTGCCGACCACCACGATCGGGTCGTTCCCGCAGACCGCCGAACTGCGCAGGGCCCGTGCCGCGCACCGGGCCGGCAGCCTTGACGACGCCGGCTACGTGTCGCGGATGCGCGCGGAGGTGGCGCAGGTCATCCGGTTGCAGGAACAGCTGGGTCTGGACGTGCTCGTGCACGGGGAACCGGAACGCAACGACATGGTGCAGTACTTCGGCGAGCAGCTCGACGGCTTCGCCGCCACGCGGCACGGCTGGGTGCAGTCGTACGGCTCCCGCTGCGTACGCCCACCGATCATCTACGGTGACGTGTCCCGCAAGGCACCGATGACCGTCGAGTGGTCCACCTACGCGCAGTCGCTTACCAGCAAACCGGTCAAGGGCATGCTCACCGGCCCGGTCACCATCCTGGCCTGGTCGTTCGTCCGTACCGACCAGCCCCTCGCGGACACCGCCGACCAGGTCGCGTTGGCGCTGCGCGACGAGTGCCGCGACCTGGAGTCCGCCGGCATCCGGGTCATCCAGGTCGACGAACCGGCACTACGCGAGACGCTGCCGCTGCGTAAGGCCGACCAGAAGGCGTACCTGGACTGGGCCGTCGGAGCGTTTCGGCTGGCCACCGGCGGCGTCGCCGACGACACCCAGATCCACACCCACCTGTGCTACTCGGAGTTCGGCGAGGTGATCCACGCCATCGACGCCCTCGACGCCGACGTCACCAGCATTGAGGCATCACGGTCCAAGATGGAGGTCCTCGACGACCTGGCCGCGATCGGCTACGGCCGGGGCGTCGGGCCCGGCGTGTGGGACATCCACTCGCCCCGAGTGCCGCCGCGCGACGAGGTGATCGAGGCACTGCGCCGGGCCGTCGCGGCCGTGCCGGCCCGCCGGTTGTGGGTGAATCCGGACTGCGGCCTCAAGACGCGCGGCTATCCGGAGGTCGAGGCGTCCCTGCGGCACCTGGTCGCCGCCGCCGCCGAGGTGCGCGGGGGCTGACCGCACCGAGCCGGGCGGTACCGACCAGAGGCGACCGCCCGGCTCGTGGTCGGTACCGCCCGGCAACACTGATCAGCCCGACCGGGTACGTGATGATCAAGCGCCCCGGACGGCGAGTGGGGCGAGCACCGTCAGCAGCGGAGCGGGTCGATCATGTACCGGGCGACCTTTTCACCGCCGATGGGCCCGAGGTAGTGGATACCCGGGTACTTGGTACCCACGATCGACCATTGGCCGCCCTTCCACTGCGCTACATTGACGCACCAGCCGGGGCCGACGTAGACGCCCTCGGCACGCGGCCAGCCCCACCAGGTGTCGGTCCGCCGCTTGGCGGGGAGCACCGCGTCGTAGCTACCGTGCACGTACTGCCCGTCGAACTCCGAGATGACGCCGATCCCGATCCCGTACCCGCCGGGGATCCAGGAGTCACGGTTGTAGATGTAGCTGCGCAGCTCATCTGCTGCCGCTTGGCTGGCCGCCGCTTCTTCCGTCGACGTCGCCATCGCCGGTGCCGGCAGCATCATGGCGACGACCACCGAGAGGGCAGCGATCGTGGTCCCGAGCCGCCGGTTCTCGATCCGTCGATCGTCTCGCGCTGTCAGCATGCGTCGCCCGCCTGCCGGTAGACGCTCACCTGATAGCGCGCGATCTTTTCACCGTCGATAGGCGGAAGGTAGTGGATACCAGGCGAGAACTTCCGGAGCAGGAGCCGCCATTTGTTCCCAGCGTAGTACTCCACGCTGCCACAGTAGGGCGCGCCGATGTAGAAGGCCTCCGCACGGTTCCACCCCCACAGGGTGTCCGTGCGACGGAATACGGGAAGGACCGCGTCGTACCTCCCATGGGTGTAGTCGCCGTCAAAGGACGAGATGACGCCGATTGCGATGCCTAGTCGCTTCTTGTCCGCGTTGTATATGTAGCCTTCCAACGACTCAGCGGCTGTGGGCTGTGGAACCACTTCGGCGGCGGCGCTGACGGGCATGGCCAGCAGCAGAGCGATTGCTGCCGCGACCGTTTGCGATCTCCAGCGAATGGGTCTCATCGTTCCTCCAGGGTGATTCGATTTAACCGTGGTCCACTCTGAACCGCAGATGCAGAACCCGGTCTCCGCGCAGGACGACGTGCGGATCCTTGAGCACGTGCCGGGAGCAGAGGCTGCCGAAGAACCGTCTCCCTGATCCGAAGACGACAGGCACCACGTCCATGGCCACCTCGTCCACCAGCCCGGCCGCGAGTATCTGCCCGCCAACCTCCCCGGCGTTCACGGAGACAGTGCGGTCACCGGCCAGCTCCCGCGCCGTCTCGATTGCGGCTGTCACGTTGTCGACGAAGTGGTAGGACGCCTCCGGGTGCCACCCCTCGGGTTTTGGACGGTGGGACACCACGACCACGTGGTCACCGGTGGGTGGATCGCCTTCCCATCCGTTCACCAGGTCGAACAGGCGACGCCCCATCACTATGGCGCCGACCGAGTCCCACATGGACCGTACGTATTCGGCCGATGCCGAGGAAACCTTGAACGCAACCCCGATGCCGGAGTGATCGAAGACTGATGTACGGGACTCCCTGATCGGGGTGTCGCCGCTGAAGTACCAGTCGTGTAAGGGTCCGACATCATCGTCTTCGTCGGCGATGAAACCGTCGATCGAGACCACGTTGTGCATGATTACCGTACCCACTGATCTCCTTCTTCTCGTCGCATAGATTCGGCACCGCGCCGTGAAGGGCGCCACCAAAAGGGCGGCTGTCGCACCAGGGCCGTGACAGCTGATCCTTGCCGGCCTTCCCGGAAGCTCCCGCTCGGTCTCCGACGCTACGGATCACGTTGGTAGGCTCGACAGGTCCAACTCAGCATGAAATGAGCAGACCAAATCGTCGTCATCCGGGACCGCCGATGGAGTTGTTCCTCGACCCCAGCGACCACCGCAGCCTGAGCAGGCAGCTGTACGACCAGATCAGGGAGGCGATCGCCGATGGGCGGCTGCCGCCGGGCGGGCGCCTGCAGCCGAGCCGCGCCGCCGCGAAGGATCTCGGTGTCGCGCGATCCACCGTCACGGACGCATACACGAGGTTGGCCGCCGAGGGACACATCGCGGGACGCCGTGGCGGCGGTAGCGTCGTCGTCGGTCACGCCTTCCCCCGCCCGGCGCAGGCCGCCGCCCGGACCGCGCTGACGCCCACCGCGCAGGCCGCCGCGGTACGCCGCTACGGCACCGACTGGCAACCACACTCGGGATTCGACCTTCGAGCGGGACAGGTCGACACCCGCATGTTTCCGGTTGCCGACTGGCGGCGCAGCACCAACCGCGCCGTCACCAGACTCGCCCGGCACTACGGGCACTACGGCGACCCCGCCGGAAGCATCGCACTGCGCGGTACGCTGACCCACTGGCTGGCTCGGTCACGCGGAGTCGCCGCAACTCCGGAGAGCATCGTGGTGACCCAGGGCGCCGGACACGCGGTCGACCTCCTGGCGCGGGTCCTGCTACGACCGGGCGACGTTGCCGCCGTCGAGGAGCCCGGCTACCCGCCAGTCACGAACCTGCTACGGTCGCTCGGCATCACCGTCGTCGGTGTACCGGTCGACGACCACGGTCTGATCGTCGATGCGCTGCCCGCCACCGCCCGGCTCGTCCATGTGACACCCTCACACCAATATCCGCTCGGCGTCATCCTCAGCAGGCAACGCCGGCTAGCGCTGTTGCACTGGGCCAGTCGTCACGGCGCTGCCGTCATCGAGGACGACTACGACAGCGAGTTCCGCTACACAACCCGACCGTTGGAGCCGTTGCACCGACTCGACCGGGACGGTCGGGTCATCTACGTCGGCACTTTCAGCAAGACCCTCAGCCCGACGCTTCGGACAGGTTTCGCCGTCGTCCCACCCGGACTTGTTCCGGCGATCACCACCGTTCGACAGGTTGTCGATGCCGGCCCGCCTCCGCTGATCACCGAAGCACTCGACGTCTTCATCGAGCAGGGGCATTTCGACCGCCACCTCCGTCGGTCCCGAAAGGTCTACGCCGAACGCCACAACGCCATCCGTACGGCGTTGTCATCGCTGTCCAGGTCCCGCTTGACCGTTATCCCGAGTCAGGTCGGCCTGCACATGACACTGCTCGCCCCGGACGCACCAGACGACGACGAGCTGATCGAACGGGCGGCCAGGCGCGGACTGCGACTGTCCTCGCTCCGGCTGACCTACCAACATGGTGAGCCGCAGGCCGGCATCGTCCTGGGGTTCGGAGCGCTCAACACCGTCGACATCGCGCAGGCGATCCGCCTGCTGGACCGTTGCCTGGGCTGACTCGTCACGCCCGGCCGCAGCGGACGGCGGCCGTGCCGAGGACCGGCTGTCCTGCCTCGCGCCCGGCGAGGTCATCGTGGTTTGCCCGCTCGGCGGGTGGACTGCTCGGTCACCTGGCGGAGTTCCGGCTGGAGCCGTAGCGGCCCTCGGGGCGTGTCACCGACTGGGCCGGGCGGCTGTTCGTGCGGTTTCGTACGGTGGCGGATATACCGGGCCACCTCGACGATGATCGTGGTGCCGGCGGCGATACCGAGGCCGAGCATGAGACCGTGAAGCTTGTTGTCCTCGAATGCCTCGCCGCCGATGTACCCGACGGCGGCCGAATACACGGCCCAGGATGTGGCCGCCACGGCGTCGAAGAGCGCGAACCTGGTCCTTGGGTAGCGGACGGCACCCATGGTCATGGTCGCCGCCGTCCGGCCGCCGGGGATGTACCTGGCGACCACGAGCAGCAGGCCACCGCGGCTGGCGAGAGCGTCGGCGGCCCACCGGAATGCCGTCCGGCGCCGGCTGGCGGATGGCAGCCGGTCCATGAGTCCACTGCCTGCCGTACGCCCGATCTGGTAGGAGACGTGGTCACCGCAGAATGCGCCGAGTGCGGCGGCGACGACGACCAGCGTCAGGTTCGGCTCGCCACTCGCCGCGAACACGCCAGCGGTGATCACCATGGTTTCCGACGGCACGACCGGGAAGAACCCGTCGAGGGTCGCGATCGCGAACAACGCAAGGTAAACCCAGGGCGAGGTAATCGCGGTTTCCAGCAGGTCGATCATGTTTCGACGGTATGAGCCGGGAGCGGTCCGCCGCCGTGCCCGAAAGGCAGTCACCATCCCTGAGATTCACCAGGGTTCTGGCCCTCGCTTTCGACAGGGGTCGGCCTGATCATTCCTTGGACGGATGGTCGACGAGGCCAGCCTCGACGGCGATGATCGCCGCCTGAACCCGGTTGCGGATCTCGAGGCGGCTGAGGATCGCGCTGACGTACGTCTTCACAGTTCCTTCGACCAGGTGGAGGCGTTTGGCGATGTCCGCGTTCGACAGTCCGGAGCCGACGAGGGCCAGCACGTCGCGTTCTCGTGGAGCCAGGGCGGCGACCCGGGTACGCGCGGCCTGCCCGCGTGATGGGCCGGATCGCCGCAGTTCGGTGATCACCCGCTGTGCGACGACCGGCGACAGGCAGGCTGCCCCGCTCGCCACGGCATGAACGCCAGCGATCAGCTCCCGTGGATCGAGTGCCTTGAGGAGGAATCCGGCGGCGCCGTAGTCGAGAGCCCGGGCGATGTACTCGTCCTCGCCGAAGGTTGTCAGGATGATGACGGCCGTTTCCGGCAGGTCCGCACGGATCTGCCGGGTGGCGGTGAGGCCGTCGACGCCGGGCATGCGAATGTCCAGCACCGCCACATCGGGACGGTGCCGGCGGGCTTGTTCGACGGCCGTGCGACCGTCGGCGGCGTCCGCCACGATGTGGATGTCCGCGTCGGCCGTGAGGATCGATCGGATGCCGGCTCGAACCATCGGTTCGTCGTCGGCGATCAGGACTCGGATCATGGGTGCTCCCACAGTCGGCGTCGTGGTCGCGTCATCGCTGTAGGACATCCTTGGAGACCAGGACGTCATCGGTGAAGCACAACCGGTACATGTTCTCGGAGAGGTCGATGAGACGTTGCGACGCGCGGTAGTACTCACATCGTGCGCCGGTTGGTGCCGGCGGTTGCGTGAGAACCGGTGGCGCGCTGGCGATTCGATGTGCGGGCAGGCGGGCGGCCATCTCGGCCCGGGTCTGCCCGACCTGGAGACGGGCGAAGTCGTCGGGTGAGAGCGAGGTGGTGGCCACGGTCGCGGTGTACACCGCCACGAGCGTTCCGACGGTGACGAGCGCCAGCGTCCCGGGCAGTATGGCGCGGCGGAACAGATGCGCTCGGAGTCGCTGCCTGGTGCGGATGAATTCGCCGGTCAGTTCCGGTGCTGCGGGAACGCCTGCCAGCTGCGGGGGTGCGTGGGGTAACCGTGCCACGACGCGGAAACCGCCGTGGTGTGGACCTGCGCCCAGCGTGCCACCCGCGACCCGAACACGCTCGCTGAGACCGACGAGCCCGACCCCGCTGCCCTCCGGGCGGTTCGCAGGGGCGCGTGGTGGCGCTGTGTTCGCCACGGACACGGTCGAGTCGGTAGCGGACCGGTCGATGCGGACGACGACCTCGGCACCCGGGGCATGTTTGGCGGCGTTCGTCAACGCCTCCTGCACGACCCGGTACGCGGCGCGATCCGCCGTCGTGCCTGGTCGAGTGGCGGTGTCCGGGCAACCGGACCGCTGCAATGTCACCGGAACGCCGGAATCCCTGGCGTGCTGGACCAGGGCGGTGATGTCCCCGCCGGCCGGCTCGACCGAGGCAGGCTCGGCGTCCAGTCGGAGGAGCCCGACGACTTCATGCAGCCGCTTGGTGGCCGACACCGTGCTCGCACGCAGTCGCGTCGCCGTGACCCGATGTGCCTCTGGCAGGTCACGGGCGAGCTCCAGGCTGCCGGCAAGCAGCGACACCAGGCTCAGCTCATGGCCCAGGGAGTCGTGCATGTCCCGCGCGATACGGGTGCGTTCACGCAGCCGGGCCTGCTCGACGACGATGCGTCGTTCGCGCTCCAGTTGCTCGGCTCGCTGCCAACCTGCTCGAGCCAGTTCGGTGCGCTGCCGCCACCAACTGCCCGCCCACCACGGCAGGGCAGCAGTCACGAACTCCACCAGCAGCATGGTGATCCAGCCGCTGATGTTGCCGAGCGCGACGGCAAGTAGCAGGCCGGCCGCGGCGACCGCAACGATCCCGAACTGCGGCGCCCAAATCAGGCGGGAGTGCCGGCCGGCCAGGAAACTGGGCACGGCAGCGATAATCACCTGCCACGCGTCGGGGTTGCCGGAAATGAAAAACAGGCTTGTCGACGCAGCCAGCACCAGTGCAGCAGTCGGCGATCGCCGATGCAGTAAAACTGCCAGTATGAGTATCGAGGTCGCGGTCAGAGTCTGTATCGACATTATGGGCGTCGCCGACGCCCGTGCCACGACTGCGACCACCAACGACACACCGAGCAGCAGGGCTGCCGCGACGGCGGCAGGGCGCCGGCCCAGGAGAACGGGCCAGCGCCGACGCCGACCAGCATGACGTTGATCCACCCGGTAACGCTATCAGCCGCGCGACATCTCCGGCACCTGCCGAACGGGCTCGGCCAAACGCCGTCGCCGTATTTCCGCAATACACTAAGCGCCGGTTCGATCGGGAACGTCAATCGGCGGCGAAGGGTCATCGGGCGGTTATGGGAAATACGTTAACTGACCAATAATTACGGCGCGACGAACCATCTCCAGCCTGACAGTAGCCACTCTGCCGGGTCCGGATGACCGTAGGTCGGCCTTGTGTCGAGCGCGGCGCGCTCCGACCCGGGTCAGCCCACGGCCCGCTTCACTAGCGCGCCGAGCTGCGTCTCCACCTCGGTGGTCAGGTCGGTGAGCGCGAACGCGGCTGGCCACATCGAGCCCTCGTCCAGCTTGGCTTGGTCGCTGAACCCCAACGTGGCGTAACGCGTCTTGAACTTCGCCGCAGGCTGGAAGTGGCAGATGATCTTGACATCACGAGTGTACGCGGGCATTGGCGCTCCACGCGAAGCCGTCTGGGTCGGTGAAGGTTCCGGCAGTGCCGGCGATGGCAAGCCGGTGTGATCCGGTCCCTTCGGGAGAAACGCCGACGTCCTTGGCGGCGGTCCGCCGGCTGTAGAGCGCCAGTTTGATGTTCGAGGTGGCGAACTCGACGTACCTGCGGCCAAAGCTCTTGGCCACGGGCAAGCCACGTTCGGCATAGAGCCGCCTGGTCGCGGCGACGTCGGCCACTCCGAGCAGGAGGACGATCTCGTCGATGTGTCGGCTGGTCGGTCCGGTGTTCTTCTTCGTCGAGGTCGCGATCTTCCAGATCGTGCCGTACGGGTCACGCAGTACGCCGCCGTAGCCCCAGAAACTTTCGCGGCCGGTTTCAACTCTGTCGCTCCGGCGTTCAGCGCGGTGTCGAAGAAGCTGTCCACCGTGCTTGGCTGGGATACCACGAGCGACATGGCGAAGCCGCGGAAGCCGGTGGTCGGAGCCTGCGAGGCGCGTACCCGCAGTCGTTCGCCCAGATCGAACGCCACGGTGTAGAAGTGGTGGGCGGCGGTGGGGTCGGTCACTTCGAATATGACCGAGTCGATGGAGGTCATGGCTGAGGGTCCTTCCGTGAGTGCGGCTTGCCGCAAGATGCCCACAAGTAGCCGTTTTGCCGGATCGGATTGTCGGGTGGTTCCGACGATGGTGGGGGTGACGCTGCTGCTCACCGGTCTTGGATCAGCCCCAGCACATTGCCGTCGGGGTCGGTCACGGTGGCTACGAGGCGGCCGCCACCGACGCCGTGTGCGGGCTCGGTCAGGGTGGCGCCGGCAGCGCTCAGCTCGGTCAGCTTCGCCTCGATGTCGGTCACGTGCCAGTAGGCCACGGGGGAAGTCATGCGCTGCGGTCCACCACCCGGCACGAGCCCGATGTGCTGGCCAGCGGCGTTGAATCCGACGTAGTAGGACGAGTCGTCTGCCGGCGGGATACCGAGTAGGGCGGCATACAGCGTTTTTACCCTGGTCAGATCCGACACCGGATGCAGCACAGTTCTGATCCCCCGGGTGGTAACACCGGTCATGGTGACTCCTTCGGTTCGTCGGCCGCGGAGTAGAGCCCTCGAATGACCGGTTGGCCGGTACGGACCACCCGTACTGGCCAACCGGCCTCAGAATCGATGAACGTTGTCAGCCGAGGGTGCCGCCGATGTGTTTCCAGTCGCTCCAGGTGCCTTGCCAGGTTTTTTGGTAGACGGTGCCGCCGGGGCTGCGGGCGAAGACGTCGTACTGTCCGTCGAGGTAGGTCACGGCCGGGGTGCCGGCCACCGTCCCGCCGAGGGATTCCCAGCCGAGCCAGCCGCCGGGTCGCCAGGTGTTCTGGCTGAGTTGGCCGCTGGGGCTGATGCCGAAGACGTGGTATTCGCCGTTGGCGTGGACGGCGGCGAGTCCGCCTTGGATGATGCCGCCGATGCTTTTCCAGTCGCTCCAGGTGCCTTGCCAGGTTTTCTGGTAGACGACGCCTCGGGGGCTGCGGGCGAAGACGTCGTACTGCCCGTCGTGGTAGGTGACCGCCGGGGTGCCGGCCACCGTCCCGCCGAGGGATTCCCAACCCAGCCAGCCGCCGGGTCGCCAGGTGTTCTGGCTGAGCTGACCACTCGGGCTGACACCGAACAGGTGGTACTCACCCTCGGCACGCACCACAGCCGGACCACCGACGTCGGTGTTCAGCCACTCGGCGACGGTCTCCCCGCGCAGAACGCTCAGCAGCGCCCTCTTGTTCTCGTAGCTTTCCACCTTGTCGCGGTCCTCGCTCAGGTGGATGTGCCACACATGCGACGGGTCATCAGTGGAGGACGTGCGCCGATACCTGAAGTCCCAGCTCTCAACTTCAAGGTCGTTGTCGGTTTGGCCGAAGAACTCGCGCCAACCATTCATACGGGGGTCGTCCGGGTCCCGCCCCGACGCCAGCAGCCGGTTCGAGAAGCGGGCGATGTTGGAGAAGTCGGAAACCTCTGCGGTGACAGTCGACGGAAGATGCTGATCGGCGTGCGGGTCGGTGTCAAGCGAGCGCAGTGCGCGGCTCTGGGCCTCGGGGAAGGTCCAGTCGTACGCGGCGGCCTTGTCCGAGGGACCGCCCCGGTCTTCGGCGTCCTGGACGGAGTAGTCATCTGGCTTGTTCGCCGCGCGAGTGTTGTGGTAGCCGTCCTTGTTATTGTAGATGCCGCCGTCCAGGCTTCCCGGTTGCAGCTTCCGAAGTTCCTGCATCAGCCACCAGGAAGCGTCGGTGATTCGCGCCGGATTGGGGTTGGCGGCAGCCTCCGCCGGAGTGGTCGCCACGACCGCGCCGGCAACGAGCATCGCGGACGCGGCCATGACAATGGGGCGCCCGATGCGGTGCTGTGACACGGACCGCGTCCGTGCCGACGCCCTGGCCGGGAACAGTGTCGTCAATCGACGACGTAATTGTAGGTACATTGAATCCTCCCCGTTGGGGTGCCTGGCCTTCTGCAGGCAACGAAGAATGGGCGTGTTCTGTGCGTGAGCGTTGGCTGGCGGCGCCAGCGCGGCCTGCGGCTGGTCGGTGATTGTGGGTTGTCAGCCGAGGGTGCCGCCGATGTGTTTCCAGTCGCTCCAGGTGCCTTGCCAGGTTTTCTGGTAGACGGTGCCGCCGGGGCTGCGGGCGAAGACGTCGTACTGTCCGTCGAGGTAGGTCACGGCCGGGGTGCCGGCCACCGTCCCGCCGAGGGATTCCCAGCCGAGCCAGCCGCCGGGTCGCCAGGTGTTCTGGCTGAGTTGGCCGCTGGGGCTGATGCCGAAGACGTGGTATTCGCCGTTGGCGTAGACGGCGGCTAGTCCGCCTTGGATGATGCCGCCGATGCTTTTCCAGTCGCTCCAGGTGCCTTGCCAGGTTTTCTGGTAGACGACGCCTCGGGGGCTGCGGGCGAAGACGTCGTACTGCCCGTCGTGGTAGGTGAC